>JASJBY010000125.1 GCA_030066245.1 Gammaproteobacteria bacterium | reverse complement strand
AGACGGTCTGACCTACCTGCACCTCATGGCCTTCCCGAACGCCGAGGCCCAGCAGCGGCACGAGGCGGCCGACTACACCCGGCACTTCATCGAGAGTCTCGAACCTCGCTGCGATCGTGGCCCCCACTTCATGTCCCTGACCTTGGTCGCCGGGACCAAGGCCGACACCGAGTAAGGGGCGCTGCTGCGATGTGCGGCTGATGGCCCGCAGGGGGCACAGCCCGGATTTCTCACCAGGCGGACCTCGGTTGAAATATTATGTTGGCAAATTCAGCACATTGGCTTCACCGAGCCCGCCTTCCTTGTGAACAGCCTGTCTTATTCGGCTCTTGGCCCACTCTGGCTTCGCATCTTGACCGGTCCCCCTTGAGCCATAGCTACAGCTATGCCTCTGCGGACGATCGGCCAATCTGCTTTGCCAGAGCGACCCAAAATTCCGAATCCTGGTGAGAAATCCGGGCTAAAGCCGGTTAAGCTGCGGCAAGTGGTTGAAATGCTAGTCGCGGGAGTAAAGGGCAAGACCATGCTCCACGACAAGCGCCGTCTGGCGGAACGCCCCTTCGGCGCTTCCGCCCTACGACCTGTTACTCTGCGGAATTCTATCGCTTCCGACCAAGCATCACTGCCTACCCGATTGCTCGAACGGTTCGGCCGGGTTACCGACTATTGGCCGCGGCGGGCACTGCTCTCCCCTACCCCGGACACGACCGTGACAAGGCGTCGGGCTATGCATTCGCGTTGGGGGGCCCTGACGTTCTCTCCGGCGCACATCCCTGAGGCAACGCGGGAAGGTCCCAACGCAGGATTACAAGCAAGCCGTTAACGCATAGAATAGTCGCCGTCGTCCCGCGGTAAGCGAGCTTAACCACACCCCTGCTAAGGTAAAGTATTGATGATTTCTCTGTCCCCCCGCGTCACAGAAGCCATCAAACCCGCCCTCGCAATCGCGATCATCTACGCGATTTCGTTCTACATGGGCTGGCACAGGCCCTATTGGGCTGCGGTTAGTGCGGCATCGGTCAACCTGCTGTCCCAGGGGATGACGATACACAGGGGTGTAATCCGCACGCTGTCCACCCTGGGGGGCGGGCTCACCGCGATGGTCATCATCGGCATGTTTCCCCAGGAGCGCTGGGCCTACATGATCGCCGGCACCATACCGCTCTTTATCTGGGGCTACGGGTGCGCCGGCGAAAAGGAAGATTACCTGTGGGTGGTGGCCGGCATCACGTTCATGGTGATCATGGCTGTGGCCCTGTCGATCCCGGACAGCACCTCCGGCACGGTCTTCGACATCGTGGCCACCCGGGTCACCCAGACCTTGATGGGATCCGGGGTCATGGTGCTGATTGCCGTCTACCTCTGGCCGAAGCAGAGCATCAACAAGTACGAGCGTACAGTGCGCAAAGGCTTGAAGATCCATCGCCGGCTGCTCGACCTCTATCGCAGCAGCGCGTTGCAGGGCAAGGACGCGAATGAGAAGGCGAAACGGCTGCGGGTGGACGACGCCAGGCTGCAGGAAGAAGTTCACTTCGCTCTGCATATCTCGGAGAACGACAGCTTCGAGATGCTGGAAACACGCCATCAGTGGCACCACTTCTTGCACCTGGGGGCCGCCCAGATAGACACCCTGGAAAGCCTCCGGGAAAACCTGGCCGAGGTCCGCGAGCTGGACCTGAAGACCTACCTGCCCAATCTCGGGGATTTTCTCGCCGAGATAGACCGGAGGATGGAGCAGATCGACCTGATGGTGGGCAGGAAGCGCCCGAACTACGCCCCGCGTGCCGTCACCCTGGCTTTCAACGAAGCCGATGTCCAGGCTCTGAGCCGCTTTCAGCAGGCGTCCATCGGCCTGACCAGGAACCACCTCCAGAAGCTCCATGAGATCACCCGCTCACTCTATAACACCATCGCCGAGATCCGGATGTTTGAAAGGCCGGAACAGACGCACGATGCGGACCACTCTGGGCATGAGGCTCACCACTCGGCGGGGCCCCGATTTGTCATCGATCTGGACCAGCTCGCTTCCGGATTCGGGGTTGTGACCGGGGTGTGGGCCAGCTTCCTTCTCTGGATCCTCGTCTACGACGTACCCAACGGCTCCGTGTTCTGGGCAATGGCGGGCATCTTCACCCTCATCATCGCCTACCGGGCCGAGATGCCGTTCTGGGATATCTACTGGGGATGGGCCGTCGGCGCCATCGTTGCAGGCATCTGCTACGTCTACATCATGCAGCACCTGGACGGCTACCGGGAGCTGGGCGCCATGATCTTCATCGCGTGCTTTCTGATGGGCTATGCCCTCTATCCCCGCCCCCACCCCGGCGCCAGGATGTTCGCGGTCATCTCGTTCACCATCGTCGTCTTGGCGGATAACCACCAGATTTATTACATGCCCCAATACCTTCACCAGTCGCTGTGGCTCTTCCTGGTGATGTCGGTGGCTGTGATCGCTCGGAGCTTTTACGTACCCCTGCGCCCCGAGAAGTGGGTGCTGCGCTTCCATGATCGCTTCTTCCAGCATGCCCTCTGGCTCATCTCGACCCTGGGTCCCGGGCGGAAGCCGAAGCCTGGCCTGGCAACGCTCTGGAAAAATGCCATCTACGGGGACGATATCTCCATGCTGCCGGGAAAGATGACCTGGCATGCTCCCATGATCGATTACCGGGCGCTCACCTGGCTGACTCCCCAGCAGGTGGACGGGCTCATAACCAGCGTCTTTGCGCTGTCCTACAGGGTGAAAGGACTGGTGGAGGCAGCCGCGCTGCCACAGGCGGAGCCCATCGAGAAGCTGTTGCGGGATGAGAAGCAGGATTGGCAACTGGAGATCGAGGAGTGGCTGCGGCGCCAGGCCATTGCAAAGGATGTGGCAAACCCGCCGGCGGCCGACCTGCCGGAGCGTCTGAAGAGACTGGAAGCCCGTATCAGCGAGGCGCTGGAGCAGGTGGATGAAGGAACGCTCCAGCCCCGAGACTACGAGAACTTTCATCGCCTCCTGGGCAGCTACCGGAGCCTGTCGGAGGCGGCGACCGAATATGCCCGGAGCGCGAGCGCAATTGACTGGGCAGTGTTGCGGGAAATGCGCTTCCCCATCGGGGGGCAGCGGGGAATATGGCCGGTTTGGCGCCAGGGCCGCTAGCTCGCGCGGGCCCCGTTGGCGGTGACTGTCAGAACACAATCAATTTGCTTTCCAGGCTGTCGAGACGTTATGCCGATCGACATAGACGGGAAAGGCGAGACCTGATGGAAAACGCGGCCATTCTAATGGTCTGTCACAGACTTGAGCTGGTTCATGGCCCGGCCACCCATCATCCGACGTATTTGCGTGACACTAGACTAGAGCGAACGCTTTGATGATACCGGGCGAAGTGGATCTTACGGGCGTGTACTTCCCGCCGTTACTGGTGAACGGCACGCTGGCGGTCATCTTCACTTTGCTCACGGTCATTCTTATGAACCACTACCGGCTGTCCCGTTTCTTCCTGTTCCCGCAACTGACGATGGCAGCGATAGCAGCGATCTATACCGTTTTATTCAGCATCTGGGTATTTCCGGCATGATAACGACCTTAAGCGTACGAAACAGAAATCTCGCCATTACCGCCATCGTACTTGTCCTTGTCGGCCTGGTGGTCGCAAGGTACTGGGATTATTTGGCCAACCCCTGGACCCGCAACGGTCAGGTCATGGCCCAGGTGATCCAGATCACCCCGCGGGTCTCGGGCACCATCGTCGAGCTGCCCATAATCGACAATCAGTTCGTCAAGGCGGGCGACCTGCTGTTCCAGATCGACCCGCGCACCTTCCAGTCGGATCTGGATCACAGGCGAGCCGAGCTGGATGAGACCATCGATGAAATCGCGGCCCTGGCGGCCCAGATAGATGCCTCGGCGGCCGTCGTCACGCGAACCGAAGAGGAGATCGCCTGGTACAAGCAACAGGTGATAGGGAAAGAGGCTCGCCTGAAGGATTACGAGGCCCAGTTCAAACGCTATACGAAGCTGTTGCCCCAGGGCGCCGCCTCCCAGGAACGACTCGATCGGGCGGAGGCCGACGTGACCGACGCCGAGGCGCGACTGGAGGCCGCCATGGCGGAGTTGCGCCAATCGGAGGCTAGCAATCTCGAGGCCATCGCCGATCTGGCCAAAGCGAGGGCGGAACATGGCGCCTACGGAGAAGCAAACGCGCGCCTGCGCAGGGCCAAGGCGGCGGTTCATCATGCGGAGCTGGAGCTGGAGTTCACCAGCGTCGTGGCGCCCGTGGACGGCTATGTCACCAATCTGAACCTGCGCCTCGGAGACCACGCTACAGCCAAGAAACCGGTCCTGGCGCTGGTCGACGTCAACAGCTACTGGGTCTACGGCTTTTTCAAGGAAAGTTATCTGGGGGATATCAGCAAGGGCGATCTGGCGCTGGTCACCCTGATGAGATTTCCGGACCAGCCGATTTGGGGCCGCGTTATCAGCAAGGGTTGGGGAGTCTACCAGGAGGACGGCAGCACCGCTCAGGAGCTGCTGCCGAAGATCCATGCGACCTACGAGTGGATTCGCCTGGCCCAGCGGGTGCCGGTGCGGGTGGAGCTGGGCAAGCTGCCGGAGGACGTCGAGCTAGTGGTCGGCACGACAGGCTCGGTGCTGGTCATGGCGGACTCAGCTGAAGACCCGACCCCGGAAGGAGTGCCTCCCGTTCCCTGGATGTTGCACTGACGCGCTTGTCCATGCCACTCGGCCGCCTACCTCACCGAGCGTCCCTGTTTCAGCGGCGACCGAGGACTGGTCTCACTGGGCAGCTTTGCGTGCCGCTTCGGCTTCGGCGGCCCGCCTGCGGGCTTCTTCGACGGCGTGATGCCTGGCTTCCTCCTCGGCCTCCCGGTGCTTCTTTGCCTTCTCCTTTTTATGGGTCAGATAGTCGTCGCGCCGCTGCCGCTCGCGCTCCGCGGTGAACTCACGCTCCTCCGGCGAGCCCTGGACCAGCGCTTCGCCTTCGAAGTCCTTGAGCGCACGACCCTTTTCCGCCGGAAGGTTTTCGAACTCGAAGAACGTGTTGTACTGCCCGTTCAGGAAGACGGAGTTGGCCACCCCCACCAGTTTGTAGCTGTCCCCCGCTTTGGCAATGGTCCTGACGACCCGCTTGTTGCCGGGCTGGTAGGCGGATTCGTACCGGTGATCGCTGGCCTGCAAGGGATCCCCTACCGCCTCGTACAGGTTCTCTTTCAGGCTTATCTTGGCTTCGAAGCGCTGTTTGTACAGGGGCGCACCGGCTGTACCGAGATTCTCCGATTTCTCGATTGCAACGGAGTCGACCCGCCAAACCCAAGGCAACTTCAAGGCAAGCAGGTTCTCTATACGCTTGGTGCTGGGCGGCGCGGCGTAGCTCGGCCGCGGCAGCGGAGTCTGCCGTGAATCCAACCGCTTCTCGACCATTTCCGGGCTCGGAGTAGTCGGTGGGGCAGCCTGCTGCGCTGCAGATACTTGCGAAAGTCCCATGAGACCGGCCGACAAAGCGCAACACACAGAGTTCTTGATCATCATCTTCCTCACCTTGTTTCCCCAGGGAACATGCCCCGGCAGCATCAACAAGTCAACCGCGGTTAAGTCTGGAAATCGATTTTTCAGGTGGGTCATTCTTCCTGAACGGGATTCTCGTCGCCCACGACGCTCTTCACACTCCCGGCATGTGCCCGCCAATAGCAGAAAAAGGCAACGGCGATACAAAAAAGGCCCCACAGGAAATCGACCAGGAAAAGAAGCGCGAGCCCTCCGATCAGCAGCAGGACACTCATCAAGAACCACGGGGAGTCCCGGACTTCGTAGTCATCTTGCATTAGCAGCACCTCCTCCGCCGATTCTATGCGATATCGGTCGGGACTTCCGCAGGACGCGCGAAGAATGGTGTACTACACAAAATCGACGCGGTTGCTCCGGGGTGGCGCAGAACACGTTTTCCCGCATAGAATGGCGGCGAGCGCGCCGGCCCGCGGGTTCTGCGCAAAAGGCGTTGGCCGTACGCCCCCTCCCACGTCGCAGGGGGCCTGCAGGACTGCTTTATGCTAAAAGCGTAGGCCATCAGCCCCGAGCAGGGGCAACGGCTGGTAAAAGAGCGGGAACGAGGCCGAAGCCGCTCTACCTGGTCCGGCTCTTCAGAAGGAGAGGCAATCCCATGGGGAACACGCATTTCATCCCGGGCGAACTGGAGATCATGGGCATATACTACCCGCCGATGCTCATAGCCGGTACGCTGGGCACAATTGCGATGTTGCTGACGGTCTACCTGATCAGGCGCTACCGTCTCTCGCGCTTTTTTGTCGTACCTCAGATGGTGCTGGCAGCGCTTTGGGCCATCTACACGGTTATTTTCAGCATATGGGTAATCCCGGCATGACAACCCCCGTAAGCATGCGTACAAGGGTGCTCGCAACCGGTACCCTCTTCCTGGTGGCCATCGGTGCGGTAGGCTACAAGGTCTCGGACTTTATGACCAACCCCTGGACCCGCAACGGTCAGGTCATGGCTCAGGTGGTACAGATCACCCCGAGGGTCTCGGGCACTATCGTTCAGCTGCCGATCGTGGACAACCAATTCGTCAAGGCCGGGGACCTGCTGTTCCAGATCGACCCGCGTACCTTCCAGTCAGACCTGGACCAAAAGCGGGCCGAGCTCGATGAGACCATCGACGACATCGCGGCCCTGGCAGCCCAGATCGATGTCGCGGCGGCGGCCGTCAAGCGAACCGAAGAGGAGATCGCGTGGTACAAACAGCAGGTGATAGGAAAACAAGCCCGGCTTAAAGACTACGAGGCCCAGTTCAAACGCTACACGGAGATGCTGCCCACGGGCGCCGCCACCCAGGAAAGGCTGGATCGGGCGGAGGCCGACTCCACCGCCGCCGCGGCCCGGCTCGAAGGCGCCATGTCGGAGCTGCGCCAGGCGGAGGCCGACCATGTGAGGACCACTGCGGAGGTCGCCAAGGCGAGGGCCGAGCACGGCGCCTATGGCGAGGCAAACGCGCGTCTCCGCAGGGCAGAGGCGGCGGTCCATCATGCGGAGCTGGCCCTGGAGTTCACCAGCGTCGTGGCGCCCGTCGACGGCTATATTACCAATCTGAATCTGCGCCTTGGTGATCATGCCACCGCCCACCATCAGGCCCTGGCCCTCGTTGACACCAGCAGCTACTGGGTCTACGGATTCTTCAAGGAGCAGTATCTGGAGCGGGTGCGCGCCGGCGACCTGGCTATCGTGAAGCTGATGAGCTACCCGGACGAGCCGATTTGGGGCCGCGTCATGGGCACGGGCTGGGGTATCTTTCAGAAAGACGGCAGCACCGCACAGGAGCTGCTGCCGAAGATCAGCGCCCAGTATGAGTGGATCCGCCAGCCCCAACGGGTACCCGTGCGGGTCGAGCTTGGCAAGCTGCCGGAGGGCGTCGAGTTGATCGTCGGTACCTACGCCTCGGTACTGGTCAAGACAGGGACCACCGGCGACCCGGCACCGGAAGGTGTTGCGGGAGTCCCTCCAATGCCGACAGCCCTGAGTCGAGCGTTTTGAACGCATACGGGCTCAGAGCGCGCACCACATTCCACCAAGTCGTCGCTTCTGATGTATCACCTCATCGGCATCGGTCTAATCGCCCTGGGTCTGCTCCTGCACCCGCTTCTGGGCGCGGTCTTCCTGATCTTCTACGTGGGCATCTACATACACAGAACCTGGTGATGCGGGCGGTTCCTGCTCCATCGGATCAGGCGACCCTTTTTCGGAAGTTGACGGACCGGGCACCCACAGGTGCCTGAACTCACCGAAGGCCTGGTCGTCGGCGAAAAGCTCGTCGCCGATTTGATAGCCCAGCGCCCGATAGGCTTCGAACTGGGCCTCGGTGAAGAACTGCCCGCCCGACGATTCATGGGGAAAGTCCTCGCTCTGGGCGCGGTATGCCCGCACGTACTCATACTCTTCTCCGGTCACCGCGGCCTTGATGTAGAGCAGATGGCCCACCTCCCCGCCTCCGTATCGAATCGTCCCCAGGACCCAGCGGCGTTTACTCAATCCTTCGGCATCTTTCCGGAGCGGGTCCAGATCCAGCTCCACCTCGATACCCATATCCAGCCGGGCGTATAGCTGCAGCTTGACCAGGCTGTTGAACCGCATATCGGGGTCCGCCTCCCCGTCGACAGCGACAATAAACCTGCAGCGCCGGCGCAACAGCTCGTAGATGCCCAGGTTCTCGAGAGAACCACCATCGGACACATAGACGTATCTTCCCCGGCCGTGCACATGTCCGAGCGCTTCCTTCAACACATATTTCGGCCCGGGGCCCCGGCGCAGGGCGAGCCTGCCGAGCCACGAGGCATCTGTCACCATGCGCGGATTTGGAAGCCAGTATCCGAGCCGAAGGTTGAGCAGGATCATGATCAGTATCAACGGCTTCAAGGTCGTCGTGCCCATGTTGGGGGCCGCCGCCGCCCCGGAGATCGCCATGGCCGTCCCCAGGTTCAGGTTGCCATCGTAACGCTGCATCCTTCTGGTCTTCAGGAAGCCGGTGCGGGTGGAGCCCGTGTAGCACTTGCTGAAGATGAAGAAATCCGAAGATCTGCCGCGGAGACCCGAATCATTGGTGCCCTGGAGGTTGAGCGCCACGTTGATCAGGTGATAGGGCGCGGCACTGCCTTGGGTATTGAGCTCGGAGAGCTTCTGTTGATCGTTGTGTTCCAGAGTCCCGTTTCGGGCGATGCGGAACAGATAGGCCTTGCTCAGGCGGTCTCTGTAGAAGAAGTGTCCTGCCGTCTGGTTGACGTCTACCGTAAGCCAGTAGGCTACCAGGATCAGAAAGACGGCAAAGAACACCCAGTCTGCGCGGTCGTCCCACAGACTTGAGAACATGGTCTCGAACAGCCGGATAACCCCCGGGTCCTCCTCCGTCTCCAGGGGTTCAATCTTGAGCTTGCGGCCGCTGCGGCTAATCATGTACTGAAACGGATCGCTCACTTCCCAGCGACCGTCGTCCACCTGCCTGATCGTGGCGGCGTCTGTGAGATAAATAGTCTGGGCCTCGAAGACGTCACGAACACGGTCCGTCAACTCGGTCAAGTCATCGGGGCTCAGCGTCTCCGCCGGCAAGTCGACGTGGATACGAACCCCGTTCTCCGAGCGCCTCAGTCGATATCGGGTGCCGTCCTGCCGATCGGTGATGGACAGCTGCCTGATGGGCGTCATCAGCCGCCCCCCGGTAGACTCCTCCAGCTTGCGCATGGCCCCCAGGACAGTTTCGAACGTGACGCCCTCACGGGCTTCGAATACCGGATAGAACGCGCCGCCTGTCTTTCGTGTCAGGGCTTCGAACAGCCCGAAGATGGCCTTCTCGGAGAGGGCTATGCCGTAGACGGCGATGCCGGCCGCGGCGGCATCCTCCGCAAACTCGTTCGTTATCCAGTGCTCGAGGTCCTTGTCATGACCATCCCCGTCCACGTCGATGATGCCATCGCTGATGAGCAGGATGGATTTCTTGGCTCTCAGTCGGCCTTTTTCCACCAAGTCGCGCAAAGCGCGCACCAGGGCAGCCGGGGTGTTGGAGAGCTGACCTTCGAAATCCAGCTGGGGAGCAGTATCATCGCCCTTCTGGTAGAGACGCTGGATGAGCACCTGCTTGTTTTCACGGGTGAGCGCTGTGAACCCGACTGCCTGGCGCACATCTTCCTCGAACAGCAAGACCGCCATCCGCACCTCGGGCCTGATCCCTCTGACGGCCTGCTCGACGGCTGCTCGGAAATTGCGCCTGAACTCTTCGGGCTTGGCGAAGGCCGGTTTGGAATCGTCTATCACGACTACCACATCGTGGGGAGTCTGCTCTCCCACGAAGCGAACGGCCAGCTCCCTGTCCCCATCCGACAACAACAGGCTGTTCTCACGAAACAGCGTGCCCGAATAGGCATCCGATATGCGCAGGTCGTAGGACGCACCCTGCAGTACCGCGACCAGCAAGTCCGGGTTCACGATCTGTTCGAGCGACCACTGGCCATCAGCTTCGTCGTAGCTCACCCAATAACGGTTGGCGCCGCTGATCTCGAAACGGTCTCCTCGAAGCTTGGGCGCGGACAGCGTGATGGGGTCGACTATGTAGCCTTTTTTCTCCATGGTCGGGATCAGACGCGGCGGAATCTTCCCTCGACTGAGCGCGTCCAGGAAATCGCCGTAGACGCTCAGCTCATTGGGCTCACGCACGAGTCTCAAGGTGCCCTCGTAGTCCCGAATCAACCACTCCAGGTTGTCTTGAAGCGTGATGACCTGAGCTCGGCTGGTAAGCCTTATCTGATTGTCCGCAAGAGTACTCCGCAGATCGGAACCTATCCTCCCATCTCTTAGTTCCTCGGCATACTCTGGGTCGATACTGAAGAGCTTGTCCGGCGTGATGAAGGGAGAATCAATCTCCAGGACCACCAGAGCGAGATAGATGGTTCCGAGAACGGCGGGCCCCAAAAGGCCGATGACCACCAGGGCAATCTTGCCGCCCATGCGGGATACTTGCGCTGATGCCCGACCGGCCAGCATGAAGACCACGAGCACGCCGAACAGCATCAACCAGTGGATATAGTTTCGTTCCTCGAAGGGCCGCAGCATGTTTGCGGTGATGCTGCTCTTCACCTCGTCCCACGACCGGTCGATGGCCTGTTCCACGAGGATGAACGCGGGAATCAGCAACACTGCGAATAAGGCCAGCAGCAGGGCTACGGTGAAAGCCGAATCCCAGAAATTGCGCTGACTCCAGGTGGATCCGCCCCGAAGCCATCGGGCAATAGCGGGAAACGCAACGACCAGGATCAAGTAGACGCTCAGAACGCCCAGCACGCCCTGTTTTATGGAAAGCCGCAGCCGCTGGCCTACCTCGAAGACGACCTCGGTCGCCAGCACTGCCACGAAGATGATGAGCAGATAGATGAGCAGACTGCTGAGCACACCGAGCAACACCCGGGCCGGTATCCGGAATTTGTGCAGAAAACCGCCGGGCGCCAGGTACTGGGCGCTGTTGCGCAGGTGCCCAACGCCCAGAGGCTCTTCGGCACCCACCTGGTAGTGGAGCGGGAAGCGATCCTGCTCCGGGCCGACACCCCGCGAATTGAGCACTGAGCTCAAGCATGCGCCGATGAAGCCGCCCCCGGACACAGTGGAGAGATAGTCCACGGTCCTCAGCAGGCCGTGCTTCGCCAGCGCCTGGATGATCCCGAAGCTGAAGGTGGCTGAACGCAGGCCGCCCCCGGAAAGGGCAAGCCCGACAATCCCGAGATCCGCGGAGGGCGCCTGCCCAGGGGGGATGTCGGGCAAATCCAGTTGCTCGCGGCGCTTCCTGATCTCTTCGAGCTCGCAGGGGAAGACATCCTCTTGAAACTGTTTCTTACCTTCAGACTCGTCCACGCCTTACCTCGGGATCTGGTATTGCCTTTCGAGTTGCGCTACCCCCGACAGAGCCGGGGGCTTTAAGCCTATGCGCTGCTTGTAGAGATTATCAAATGTAGGGCGGAAGCCCCGCAGGGGCGTTCCGCCAACCGGAACCCGGCGATTCCTCCGTCGCTTGCCGACACTCCGATCCGTCATCGTTTGCTCCGTTTTGTTCACCCTCAGCAGAAAACTTCCAGCGAAGAGACTTCGAGTACCAGCACGACACCCCGGCGGGTGGAAGAAACGGCGGAACGCCCCTTCGGCGCTTCCGCCCTACTTGCTTGATGATATTGCCTTTCGAGTTGCCGTACCCCCAACAGAGCCGGAGGCATCACGCTCATGCGCTTCTGGTCGAGGCTACCAAACGTAGGGCGGAAGCCCCACAGGGGCGTTCCGCCAACCGGAGCTCGGCGATTCACTCGGGGCGACCCGCTCGCCCGTGGACATCCGGAGATGTCGGAAGAACACTGCCTCCCACCAGAGCGGGGAGCTTCTCCTGGCGAGTAGGTTACCCCGGAGCCCGGACAAGCGTAAACCGACCAGCACTTCAACCCGCCCTGACGGTACCCCGGTTACCTGGGGCGGTCCTGCCGCTGCATCGGTCAGTCCCGCCGCGGCGTGATAAGGTATACCGCGATAGCCTCCACGGGAGCGCCCGGCCAATCGGGGCTTCGTGGAATCGAATCGGTTTGGCCTGGAGGAGGATGTTGGCGATGAGTGACGACCATAGCTCGCAGCGCGGTAAAGGGGTCTCCCGGCGGACCTTTCTCCAGGCTGCCGGGGCAGGCGTTTTGTCTCTCGGGGTAGGCGAAGACACGCTGGGCGGGCGGTCTGCGGCCGCCGCCACAACCAAGCCGGGCTCCCGCCAGCAGGGTGGAGCGTCATCCAGGCCGTACAATATCCTGTTTATTCTCACCGACCAGGAACGCTACATCGACCCGGCCGACTATCCACCTGGATACACATTGCCGGCACGTGAGCGCCTGCAGCGCCGGGGGGTGACTTTCACCAGTCACTACATCAACTCGGCCGTCTGCACGCCCTCGCGGTCGGTGATCTACACCGGCCAGCACATCCAGGGCACGCGCATGTTCGACAACAATGGCTTCCCGTGGATGGAAAGCCTGAGCCCTGAGATACCGACCCTGGGCGGCATGCTCAACGAGGCCGGCTACTACGCGGCCTATAAAGGGAAGTGGCACCTTTCCGACGAGCTGGGAACCCGCGACGAGTTCGCCCATCCTCAGGAGGAGCTGGCCGAGGTCCTCGAGCGATACGCATTCAGGGACTA
>JASJBY010000124.1 GCA_030066245.1 Gammaproteobacteria bacterium | reverse complement strand
GCGGCAGGTATGGGCAATGGCTGGTCTCGCGTCAATAGCTCACTGACGAGTTCGAGAAGCAGATTGACCTTGAACTCCACGAGCTCGTATTGGCGCCCTCCCGACTCCTCGGAAGCCTCATTAGAAAGAGGTGTCTCATCCCAGGCCAGGGCCACGTGCACGATCCTCAGCGCCGCGTCGTGTAACCGGCTCAGCTCGTTGTCGTCAGGACAGCTCGGCAACTGCCACCAGCGGAGCGGCAGGTTCTGCTCATAGACGAGTGCCGCGTTCTCCTGGATTTCCTCCGGCTCGGGAATCACATCGTTCATGTTCTGAGAATCTCCAGACTCAGATGGCGCCGGTGTCCGGCGCCCGTACCGTTTTATCTACCTGGAGCGCCGCCGTAGGCTGCTCGGGCACGGCGTCCCGCCGCGATGGCGCCTAATGCGCCGGCGACTCGGTCCCGGCCCTGGCTGCTCAGGTCGACCAGGCGCTGGTTCAATACCTGAATGCGACGGATGAGATCGGCCATGGCAGGGGCGTCGGCATGGGGAATCGGCTCGGCGAATGCGTCTTGGATAAGTGCCTGTCGATCGGCCATGAGGGCGGAAAGTCTGTCCCAGGCCGCCTCCCGGGCCGCACTCATCATCTCTTCGCTCACCGACAGGGCCGCGCTCAGCTTTTGCAGGTGCTGGTTGGCAGGCATGGGCCGTTACCGACTCAGGCTCCCACGCCCCGGGTCTCAGGAGGCAGAGTTCGGGCTTCGACCTCTCCATCGTTGACCGTGTCGGGAATTCCATCCCATGCGTGCTTGATCTCGCGCAGCAGCTCCAAAACCTCCTGCATGGGCGCCGGGTCATTCTGCTGGTTGCCCACCATAAGGCGACGCACCATGTAATCGTAAAGCGAAGACAGATTGACGGCGATCTCCCCGCCTTCCTCCAGATCCAGGCTGCCCTGCAAACCACCGATGATGCCGATGGCCACGCTGATGCTCTCGCCCTTGCGAGCAGTTTCGCCACGTGATAGGTGGCTTTGCGCCGCGATGACTCTGGTGATGGCGCCCTGAAGCAGCATCTGAACGAGCCGATGTGGGCTGGCATCTTCCACAGCGGAGGCAACACCAACGCTCTTGTATTGTTGCAGGGCTTCAGAGACGTTGTGGTTCCCCATCTAGTTGTCCTCTATCTCAAGTGTTGTTGTCGGTGTTGAACGTAGGTTAAGTGTTGACACCCAGTATCGGTGGCAGGCCCGCCAGTTGTTGTGTCAGAAAACTGCTGGTGCTCTGCAGCTGACTGACAAGCTGGTCGAGAGCGGTGAACTGGGCCCGCAGACGTTCTTCGGTGGACTCCAGACGACGTTCCAGGGCTCCTCGCTGGGTTTCCAAGCTGGCCACCTGACCATTTAACCCATCGACTCGCGAATCGATCAGGCCCTCGGGCTCCAGGAAGCGCTCCAGGACAGCGTCGATGGTGACAGCGAAGCCGGACTCGCTGTCGGTGAACAGCGCTGCCAGGCCCTCTGGATCTCCCTCAATGGCGGCGGTCAGGGTACTGCTGGCGAACTGGAGGTCCCCGGATTCTGCCGTGGAGATGCCGATCTCCTGGATGTACGCAAAGCTGCCGCCCACCGAGAACCGCGTGTTGAGTGCTGACCGCACCTGGGACTCGATGGCCCGTAGCAGACTGTCCCCGCCGAAGTCGGTGCCGGATAGTCCAGACAACTCGCTGCGCAGCTTGTTGTAGGCGGCTACGAATGCTTCCATGCCGTCGCTTGTCTTGGTCGCGTCGCGGGTGACATCGATCCGCGCTTCCCCAGTGCCCTGCACCTGAAGGGTGACGTTGTCAATTACATCGTCGATGCTGTTGCTGCCCCGGGTAACCGCCACCCCCTCAACGGTCAACGCGGCGTCCAGCTGCGTGTCGCTGGCGAAGGGCGCGCCGCTGGCATCTTTGTTGATGGTTGCGAGTCCCAGGGTAGTGCTCGTAATGGCCCCCTGGTACGAAACCTGAATCCGGTCGGAATAACCGGTCTCCGAGGCTGTCAGCACCAGCGTCTGTTTGCCGGCGTCCCCGTTGATCACGACAGCCGTGACCCCGGTGACGTTCTCCTCGGCGTTTATGGCGTCGCGGATCTCATCCAACGTTCTGGCCGTTGACAAGTCCACGGAAAAGTTTTCCGTCCCCACGGCGACCGTGAAGCCGTCGCTGGCGGAGCCGCCGAAAGTATCCGTTGCGTTAAACTCGGTGGAACCCAACTTGTGCCTTTGGGCGAGACCATTGACCACCACGCTGAAGCTGCTGACAGCGGTGTTTTCGTTCGTCGATGCGCTGAGGACATCGCTGTCCGAGGAGCTGGCTTTGGTGGCCTGGAAGGTCGTGGTCTCCTGCAGTATGCCGACGGCGCTCTGCAGCTGGGACAGGGTGCTCTTGAGGCTACCCAGCGCCGATATCTCCGCCTGGTACTCCGCTTCCCGCTCGGCCAAACGCACCAGCGGCCGCTGCTCCAAAGCCATGAGCTGGGAGACAATGGAGTTGACGTCCAGGCCCGTCGCCAGGCCAGGCGATTGCAAGGTCGGCATGCGCGCTCTCGTAGGTCAGTTGATGAAGGGACGTCCGTGTCCCGTTACTCCTCAGGCCTCAGTCTTGAAAAGCAGTCCTTGAACATCCCCCAAGCGTCGCTGCAGCTCGAGAATCTCATCGGCCGGGATCTGCCGTACCAACTCGTCGGTGGCGGCATCGATAACCCGGATCACCGTCTTCCCGCTCTGCTTGTCGACGCTGAACTGGAGCTGTCGCTCGACCTGCTGAGCAAACTCGTTCAGGTCGTCCACTATCTCCTCTACGGCCTGCTCATCCACGGCCTGTGAGGACCCTGCCTTCAGCCCGTTCTGTGTCGAAACCTCCGCTGCGCGCGATTCGTCGGCGCCGGGAGCGGGCTGAACAGCTTCGCTGGCCTTCACGGGCTGACTCTGACCGGCACCCGAGGTCCCCTTTGTGGTGTTCGTCACCACCACCTGAGAGACTTGGCTGATCATCATAGTCACCTGTCTTCGGGTAGCGGTCCCGGGGTTATGCGCCCCGGGACCTTAGCCCAAAGCCAACCTTACTGAAGCAGCGCCAGCACGGTCTGGGGCAGCACGTTCGCCTGGGCGACCATCGCCACACCAGCCTGCTGCAGGATCTGCGCCCGTGTCAGCGCCGCTGTCTCGGCGGCGAAGTCGGCGTCCAGGATGCGGCTTCGAGATGCCGACAGATTCTCCGTGGTTGCCGACAGGTTCGCTATGGTCGACTCGAAGCGGTTCTGGATGGCGCCGAAAGTGCTGCGCAGACTACTCACGGAGGTCAGCGCCGCGTCCACACGCGTGATGGCCGTGTTGGCGTTCTCCACAGACGTCACCGAAGCGGAGTTGATCGCCGAGTTGCCCAAGGCGAAGGACGCCGCGGTGAAGCCGATGCGCGCAGGCGTGGTGGAGCTCGACAGATTGATGGCCTCCGTGGACACTAGGCGGATGGAACCAACCGCCGTGTAAGCAGTGCCGTCCGCGAGGATCGTATCGCTGGCATTGGCCGTGTTGTTGATAGCCGTGGTCGCCGTGAAACCACCTGTGGCTTGGGCGCCGCGAGTCTGCTCTATCTTGATGTCGCGGCCGTCTATGGCGCTTAGCGTGATGGTGTTCGCGCCGCTATTGAACGATGCCGTCACACCCGTGGCAGACGCATTAGCGGTTATGGCTGCCGCCACGTCGTCTCCGGTCAGACCACCCAGATCACCTATGTCGGTCGCCGCGCCGGTGTAGACGGCCACGTCGTTAATCTCCAGGTCGTAGCTGTCCGCCGCCCCGGTTGACGCCAATGCAGTGAAGCTGACCTCTAGGGTGGTGTCCGCCGTGGCGGTCAAGCCGGAAATGCCGGAGGCATTGATGGCTGCAGCCTTCGCAAACGCGCTGGCGGCGGATTGCCCGGCGCCGGTACCGGCGCTGGATACGCCCACGCTGACCACATCGCCGGTGCCGATGGCGATCTTCACGTCACCGCTGGCCAGTGCGCTGGTGTCCACACCCGCGCCCTGTTGTCCTACGGCCAGCGCAGAGTTGTATGCCGCGCCGCTGACGTAGTCGGCGGTTTTGCCGATGGCGGTGGTGCGCATACTGGTAGACAGACCTACAGTGATGGTCTCGCCGACGTTTGCACCCACCTGGAAGGTGGCGTTGCCGAAAGTGCCGTCCAGAATTTTCTGACCGTTGAAGGAAGTCTGGGTGGCGATGCGCTCGATCTCGGCCAGTCGCTGCTGGACTTCCTGATCCAGGGCAGCCCGGTCGCTTGCGCTGTTGGTCGCATTCGCCGACTGCACGGCCAGCTCGCGAATTCGCTGCAGGTTGTTGGTGATCTCGGCCAGAGCGCCTTCGCCGGTCTGCGCCAGGGATGTGCCGTCATTGGCGTTGCGGATAGCCTGGTTGAGGCCCCGGATCTGGGTCGTGAAACGGTCCGAGATGGCCAATCCGGCGGCATCGTCCTTCGCGCTGTTGATGCGCAGGCCCGAGGAAAGCCGCTGCAGCGACACCTGCAGGTCATTGGCCGACCTGTTCAGGTTGCGCTGAGCATTCAGCGACATGATGTTGGTGTTAATAACTTGAGCCATTCGTGTCTCCTCGTACCCTCGCCCGCCCGTACTAATAAGGCAGCGCGAGAGCCTAAGGTTGATACATGGCGGATATACCCAGCTGGTGGGTATTCACCGCCTCCGATCCGGTTAGCGACCATGAAATGGAGGACCTTTAGATGGGCTCAGGCCCATTCCCGCGCTACCGGAGCGGAGGTGTGACCTGTGTCACACTATTGGTTCGCAATAGTAGGTGCATCAGGCACTTAGCAGATGTCGCCGGGCCAGGCAGGCGGACGATATGGCTTCCAGGGGGATTCGTCGCAGCGCGCGCCCGGCAGACGTGTCGGGGATGCCCCGCGATGCGCCGAAGCGGAACGAACAGCGGGTTGCCAGGGCAATCAGAGGAAGTTGAACAGGGTCAGCCCTTGCACCCTCACGAACGCCTGTTGGGCCGCCTGCAGGCCGACCAGTTGCAGCTGCATGCGACTCGCCGCCTCCACGTAGTCCAGATCCTGTACCGCCGACAGATTTTCCTGTGCGTACAGAACCATGTCCTGGTTCACGGCCCGCTGACTGTCGATGGCGTTCAGGCGGGCACCGACCCGGGCTCGAGTCCCGGCGATGTTGTCCATTGCCTGGTCCACGTCCGTGAGAAAACGGCCAACCGCGTTGCCGAAGCGGGCACGGGAAGCATCATCGACGATGTCCGTTTCCAGCGCATTGACGAGATTCTGGAGCGTGGTGAACACATCCTGATGGGTGCTCGCGCTCACGGTGAAGCTGTCCCCCGCCGCCGGCGCTCCCGTTATGCCCACCTGGATGCCGTCAAAGCTGATGGCCGCGCCGCTCTGGTAGGTGCCGCTGGCTACCACGGCGCCGGCTCCCCCGCCGTCGGTGACCGTGTAGTTCCCGGCGGCATTGATGTCCACCACGTAGGGTCCGTTGCCGGATTGCCAGGCGCTGACGTCGGTCACGGCAACGGGCGCGATGACGCCGCTGCCGGTGTTGCCGGCTCCATCCTGCACCTGGAACAGGCCGTTGCCGTTCCTGATGGCGGTGAACACCTCGAAACCGGAGTCGCCCACGGCCACCTGGAAGGATGGGCCGACCTGCAGGAAGCGCTGTCCCTGGTCACCGCTGTAGGTGAAGCCCCCGGCGCTGTTGGCGGCGAAAGGCTGGGTATCGGTGCTGTAGCCGGAGAACAGGTATTCTCCGTTGGCGTCGCGCGTATTGGCCAGTCCGAGCAACTCGTCCAGGCGCTCTCTGACCTCAGCCGCAACCGCGTCCCGGTCTCTGTTGCTCAGCGTGCTGTTATTGCTCTGGATGGCCAGGTCTCTGGCCCGCTGCAGAAGGGTTGTCACGGCGCCGAGCGTGCTGTCCTCCAGGCTCTGCCGGCTGACGGCAAAGTCTGCGTTCGCGTCGTACTGTTTTGTGACAGCCACCGTGTGGTTCAGATCCAGCGCCGCGGCAGCGCCTTTGGGATCATCCGCGGGGGTCAGAATGCGCCGGCCGGTGGCGAGCTGAAGCTCGGTCCTGGACAGCTGGCTTTGCTGGTCAAGCATGGCGTTGACCTGCTGGCGCTGAAACTGTGTGGTCGATACGCGCATGGCTAGCTCCCGACGGCGTCTAACAGGGATTGAAACAGGGCGTCTGCGGCGGCGATTATCCGCGCACTCGCCTGATAGCTCTGCTGGAAGCGCAGCAGGTTGGCCGCTTCCTCGTCCAGGTTGACACCGGCCACGGTGTCACGGGCTGCCTGGGACTGCTCCAGAAGCACCTCCTGCGCGTTGAAGTTGATTTCCGCCTGGCGGGTTGCGGTGCCCACGTCGGCGACCATTTGTCCATACGCATCCTCGTAGCTGGCCTGCCCGTTGTTCAACGTCCCGGTGGTCTGCAGCTCGGCCAGCAGCAGGGCGTTGCGGTTATCCCCCACACCGCCGGCATTGGCGGTGATGGTGAACTGATCGCCGGGCGACGGCGTGCCGCTTATCTGCACCGTCCAGCCGTTGTAGTTGATGTCAGCCCCCGGCGTGTACGCGACGCCGGCCGGATTGCCGGTGCCGACGCCCACCACGTCGAAGCTGTTGGCGGCGGTGAAAGTGATGGTCACCGGCTGCAGCAGGTTCGGGTCCGGCGGCGAGCTCACCGTGCCCGCAGCGATGGTGGCGGAGCCGATGTTGCCGAGACTGGCCGCGCTGCGCACCGGCGCTGCTGCCGCCACAGCCTGCACGTCGCGTATCTGAAGGACCATGTCGCGGGCCGCGGCGCGGGTCGGCTCCACTGTGAAGCTGTCGCCAACCGCGATAGTGCCGGCGGTCAGCGTCAGCGTGACGCCGTCCACCACCACGGGTGTGCCGGTACCGAAGGCCGCCGGCAACGCCGTGACGTTGCCATCCGTGAGGCGCGTCAGGCTGTAGCCGCCGCCGTTGCGTTCCAGGCGGTAGTCGCTGGAAGTCAAGTCCTGCACGCTGGTGACGGCGGCGGTGATGACCGGGGTCGGCGCCCCCGTGTTCGTCGAGCTCGGTCGAACGGCAGGACTGGTGACATCGATATCGGCGAAGAAGTCGCCGCCAAGCGTGCCGCCAAGATCCATGCCCACCCGGTGCTGCTCGTTGACGGTCGCGGAGAGCGCAACGGCAACGCGGCCGAGGGCATTCAGCGTGGGGTCGAGCACCTGGTCCCGAAACTTCAGCAGACCGGCCAGCTCACCGCCGTTGATGAGGCCCGAGATATCGCTCATGGCACCGCCGGTGCCATAGCCGACGGTGAGACGGGTGGGATCATAGGCGTCGGCCATCAGGGCCAGCGGATTGGACTGCACCCCGACCACCAGCGCCTGGCCGGTGCCGACGAAGACGTTGACGCTGCCATCACCCTGCTCCAGCACGTCGATGCCCACTTTCTCTCCGAGCTGCCTGAGAAGTTCGTCGCGCTGGTCCAGCAGGTCGTTGGGCTTGCTGCCGCCGCCACTGCCGGTCGCAAGTCGGATGTCCTGGTTGAGGTCGGCGATGGCCTGGGCCAGGGAATTGACCTCTGCTACGGTGTCCCGCAAACGCTGGTTCTGTCCCTGGCCCAGGTCGGCGAGCCGATTCTCCAGGGAATGGAATCGCTGCACCAGCGTTTCCGCGTCCGTGAGCAGTACCTGTCTTGACGCCAGGGAGGAAGGGTCGTCGGCGACGCCTTGCATGGCGTCGAAGAAATCCTGAACGGCGGGGGCCAGGCCTGTGTAAGGGTCGGCGAGAAGCTTGTCCACCTGCGACGCGAGCTCGTACAGCACCTTGTCCTGGCCAACGTTGGAGGTGCCCAGGCGTACCTGGGTGGTGAGGTAGTTGTCGTAGACCCGCCGTATGTCCTCGACGACCACCCCCTTGCCGAGATACCCAACGCCAATGGGCTGGGCTTCGCGAGGCGCCAGCTCCAGTCGCTGCCGGCTGTAACCGGGCGTGTTGACGTTGGAGATGTTGTGTCCGGTGGTGGTCAGCGCTCGCTGGGATGCGAGGAGACCGGAGATGCCGACGTTGAACAGACTCATTGAGACGACCTCTGGGTTCTGTAACGGCTAGCGCCGAGCAAACTTCACCGCGCCATCCAGCTCCTCCCGCCATATCCGCAGCACTTTCTCCGCATACTGCGGGTCCGTTGCGTAGCCCGCTTCCTGGAGCCGGTTCATGAAGGCTTCCGGGTTCTCAGCCGTGGATAACGCGGCCGCGTATCGCGGCGATCCCTGTAGCAGAGCAACGTAGTCCCGGAAGCTCTCTTCGTACGAGCCATATGACCGGAACAGCGCCTTGCGGCGGGCCGGCACACCGTCCGCGTACTCCAGCGTCCCCACCGGGACGCTGTCTCCGTCCCAGCCCTTGCCGGCCTTGATGCCGAACAGATTGTGGGAATTCATGCCGTTCTCTGCACGCGGGACGTGTGCTCCCCAGCCCGTCTCCAGAGCCGACTGCGCCAGCAGCAGCGTGGGATCCGCGCC
>JASJBY010000123.1 GCA_030066245.1 Gammaproteobacteria bacterium | reverse complement strand
ATCAAGGTCGGAAACTCGATGGGTGTGCGCTTGCCCAGGGAAGTTCTGAGTCGCCTGCACGTCGAAGACGGTGACAGGGTGATCCTCACGGAGTCGCCGGAAGGCGGCTATCGGCTGACTCCTTACGACCCAGAGTTCGAACAGCAAATGAATGACGCAGAGGAGGGCATGCGCCGTTATCGCAACGCGCTTAGGGCCCTTGCTAAGTGACGAAACCGGTCTGGATCCGAAAGGACGTCACCATCGCCATCCATGAGCGCGTGCTGGCCGATCATGGCGGGGAGTCCGGAATCCGTGATCGAGGACTTCTCGAATCCGCACTGGCCCGGCCGCAACAAATCCATTCTTATGACGACCCCGATCTTGCCACCCTCGCCGCGGCTTATGCTACTGGGATCATTCGCAACCATCCTTTCATAGACGGTAACAAGCGCGTCGGCTTCATGGTGGCCTACGTCTTTCTTTCCCGTAATGGCGTCAATCTGACGGCAACAGAAGTGTCTGCCACTCAGGCCGTAATGGATCTGGCCGCAGGCCAAATGACAGAAGAACAATTCTGCCAATGGCTAAGGGACAACACCGAACGAGCACGGCGCTGATTCGCCAGCCCCTTACCCAAATCTGCACCAAACCGGCTTTGGCGTACCTCTGAGCCAAGCGGCCCCCCCTCGACGCAGTGTTGAGCCGAAATCGCCAGCTGGCCCTCAAGATTCGTTAGTTATCGTGAGCGTATGAGTGAATGCTTGCGCGCCAAAGCCGCCGCTTCTTGCAGCCCAAGATCACCTCACAAAGCGATCAGGCCGGTAACGCCCGCACGAGACTGATGCAACGACGCTAGAGAACACTAGGGGCTTCTGCGTCCTGTCTCACACGTGATACACTTTTGCGTATGAGTAATGTAACTATAAGAGACCTACGGAATCACGGCGGTGAAGTCGTGAAGCGAGTCCTGGCTGGGGAATGCCTCACCGTGACCCGCGCCGGTCGACCGGTTGCCGAGCTGCGTCCACTTCCTCGGCCCGGCCTTGATGCCGCCACCTTGCTTGAGCGCTGGAAGAATCTGCCGGCCGTGGATCCGAACAGACTCCGCCGCGACATCGACGACGTCATCGATTCATCCTTGTGAGCGAGCAAGGAATTCTAGACATTAGCACGGTGATCCTGCGTCCGCGGCTAACGGATGCCACTCGTCTGCCTGCCGTGCCGATGATAACCGCCGTAACACTCGCCGAGTTGTCTGTCGGTCCACTGGTTGCCCAGACCGATGCGGAGCGTGCGGCCAGGCAGGCGCATCTCCAGCAAGCCGAAGCCGATTTCGACCCGCTCCCTTTCGATGCAGCAGCCGCTAGAACGTTTGGCCAGGTGGCCGCCGATCTCCGACATGCGGGACGCAAGACCAGCGCTCGCGCTTACGACGCGCTGATCGCTGCCACCGCCGTCGCCCGAGGACTGCCGCTGTATACCGTGAATCCCGACGACTTCAGGGGCATCAACAAGCTCGAACTTGTCGAGATTCCACACCCCGACGAGCTGGACGCTGACAGCGCGACGGAAACGACGGACCGCTAAGCATCCAAAGTCATAGGCATAGGCAACAGGGTCCCGCGTATCCGCTCCGCCTGATGGAATCAACTGCCCGTAGCGGTGAACTCGGCCCAAACCCGCCTTTCACGTGCAGGATCGGGGTCGGGCTTTGCTTTATGGGATCTGGGACGAGTCTCCTTGGACCCTTCGACCGTCCAGGCTGAGGAATTGTTGGACGCTGGTGGCTACGGGTGGACTTGACCCTTTCGCCGGGAGCGAAACGGGACGCACGAAGTGCGCCCGAAGGGCGAGGCGCTGGGATGCGCCGAGTCAACCCCGACCTCAGCGTAATGAGGACCGCCAGGGGAAGGTAACATACTGTTTTAACATAATTAAAGGTGGACGCCCGTTGCGTAAGCTGCCTTACGGTGCACAACTGTGCAGGACCGAATCCCGCACAACTCCCACAGCCATGGGGCACGTAACGGCCTAAAAGCCGCCCCGCAGTCCCAAAACGTCCACCCGGACGACATTTGCGTTGCGCCTCACCCCTGTCCCGTTCCGGGTGCAGAAGAATCACCGCTTACCCAAAGCTTGGTTGTTCGTTGACATCTAACAATACGAGATTGCCGCATATCGATATCCGATATATGCGTCTGGCATGATTAAGAGCTTCCGCTGCAAGTACACGGAGCGGCTGGCAAGGGGCTAAAGGGTGCGGCGATTCGTCGCGTTCGAGCGTGTCGCTCAGCTCAACGCCGCGACAACGCTGGACTTCCTGCGAGTGCCACCCGGCAATCGACTGGAGGCACTGAAAGGAAATCGAAAAGGCCAGTACAGCATCCGTATTAATGACCAGTGGCGGATCTGCTTTCGATTTGAGGACGGTAACGCCTTCGATGTGGAAATTGTTGACTATCACTGAGCGAGGAATTCGATCATGAGCCGGCTGGAGCCAGTACATCCCGGCGAGATTCTCAAGCACGACTTCATGGAGCCCTTTGGTTTGTCCAGCACCGCGCTCGCAAAGGCCATTGGGGTTACTCCAGCGCGGGTCAACGAAATTGTGCGCCTTCGCCGCGGCATCAGTGCCGAGACGGCGCTGCGCCTGGCGAAGTTCTTCCGGACTGATGCCCAGAGTTGGATGAACCTTCAGGACCAGTACGAACTCGCCGTCGCCGAGCGAGAATCTGCCGACGCAATCAAGGCTATCCGACCCATAGAGGCTGCTTGAAGTGCTTGGAGGAAATGGGGGCTGCAGGCTGACCGATTTTATTGCGGGCGTGCAAGACCCCATTCGAAACCTTTGCTTGTTGAACAGATACTCCGGTACAAAACAACTGCGCACAAAAGCCGATCACGGGCAGGTCAGCCCCTGAGTAGGAGCCCGGGAGGGGCGTTGGCGCAGCGGCGTAGATGACGGGCGGCGCATGGAAAGCGGAAGTCCGTCATCTCCGCTTCTCGCCAGGTCAGGGGAGAGGCGGACCCGAACGGCCATCCGGTGAATGGCCGTTCCGCCGAGCGGGCACGCCACGGATGGTGTGCCCCGGTCTTGTATCGCGGTGCAGGAATGCACAGCGATACAAGGCCTGGCGAGATTTAGCGGAGCTAACGCCCCTCCCGGGCTCCGGTGTAGCGTTTTACCGAGCAGTTCTTTAGTCCGCAATTCTCTTAAAGCTACCCGCCACGGGTGCCGACATTTTCCGGAGAGCCGTTGGGGCATTGGTCTTTGCATCCGTACTACGCGCCGAGGGGTTCGTATGAGCCAGAGCAGACGCGGTGAGAAACGACAGGTGCGCTTCAGAAGCGACCGCATGTTTGTCGTTGACAACCAGTGGTACTTCTCCACCCGGGAGGGGGAGGAGAGGGGTCCGTACGCCACCCGGGAAGAGGCGGAGGCCGAGCTGCTCCGCTATCTGTATCGAATCGGTGAGCTCGCTGGAGCGGCGAAGACCAGGCACGGCGCTTCTTGAGGCGTGTGTGCGCAGCCGGGCACGGGTAAGCTTGCTCGCGGGCTCTACCCCGTGTGGTGATTGGTAACGGCAGGCCGACTTTTTTGTTGGCATCCCACCATCCTTACGCTCCACTGCAGGCAGACTCCGGTTCGGTGAATTGCTCGCCAGGGCGGTTCACGGCTGCGCACAGGTGGACAGAGAGGGTTCACGTCATACCCCTTGAATCAACGAGGCGGGCGTGGGAGATTACTGCTCCGCGGGCGCAAGGAGAGCGAAGCCATTGTCCCTTATCGACGAGTTCGACTACCCACTTCAGGAACAGCCGGTCATCCGCATCAAGTCGCTGGGCTTCGCTTACCCTGACGGCGAGTTCCACATACGTGTACCTCAGCTTGACGTCGCTGCATCGGAGAAACTGGCGATAACCGGCCCCGCCGGCTCGGGCAAGACGACTCTTCTCAACCTGCTGGCCGGAATTCTGACCCCGACCGAAGGCGGCATTACGGTCGACCGAGAGTCGTTGGCATCCCAGGGGGAAACCGCAAGGCGGCATCTCCGCATTACAACCATTGGACTGGTTTCGCAGGACCTGGCGCTGTTGGATTATCTCAGCGTCATGGACAACATTCTTCTGCCGTACCGTCTGTCCCGTGTGTTGACTCTGGACAGCGGCGTTCGCACGCGGGCGGAAGCGCTGGCTAAGGGCATGGGCCTGGGTCCCAAGCTGGCTCGCTCCACCCTCGACCTCTGCTACGGCGAGAAGCGCTGCATAGGCATCTGTCGAGCGCTGCTGCCGAAGCCGCGACTGATATTGGCGGACGATCCCATGGCGGGCCTCGACCCGCAGGGCAGAAGCCATGTGCTCAGCCTGATGATGCGCAGCGCAGAGGTCTACGGAGCGACGGTCGTCGCCTCGACCCACGACCACGAGTTGCTCGACCGCTTTGACCGCGCGGTCGATTGCAGTGAATTCGGATCAGGAGGCTGCGAGTGAACGACATCCTTTACTTGACTTGGCGGCACCTTGTTTTCAACCGGGGGCGCATCGGTCTGCTCGTGGTGCTGGTCTCGCTGGTGGCGGTTTTGCCCTTGTCGCTGAACCTTTTGTTTGCCGATTCGGCCGGCGGAAGCGCGCGCGAGGCGTCTGCCGCCGGCGCATGGTGGCACGCGGCGGTGGGCATAGCCGTCGCCATATCCTCACTGGTCACTGTACTGGCACTGGCTCTGGAGCTTCGGTCCCGCCGCGCCGAAATCGAGGTCCTGGCCGGAATCGGCTGCAGCGGGGCCAGAATAAGGGCGCTGCTCGCACTCGAAGTGTTGCTGGTCGGGCTTGCCGCTGGCGCGTTGGCCGCTGTTGCCCTGACCCTGATGCACGTCTTCGCCGACGATCTGCTGCAACTGGCGCCTGTCGTCTGATAGCTCCGGTCGAAGACACGCCGCGAGCAGGCCTGTATCTCGAAACACCGACAAAGCTTTACGCTCCGGTCTCCATACTCCCCGCATCGACGCCGCTCGCCCCGACGGCGAGCACTGAGTCCTTAGAGTCAGGAGTTGGGAACCCCGGTATCCGGGGCGCTCGGCACGGGCGCGGACGCTGGCGGCGGCCGCCGGCAAGCGTTGGCAATGGGGTGTTATCATTCTCGCGTTTGTTCAAGTTTCGGGGGAGCTTATGGCTTTCGACCTGCTCTGGATATCGGTCGCCTTCGCGCTCGGCCTGGGAGCGCGTCAGCTGGGTCTACCCCCCCTGATAGGTTTCCTCGCAGCTGGATTCGTCCTCAAGGCCATGGGTGCGACTTCCAGCGAGACGCTGCAGGAGTTCGCCGATTTCGGCGTTACGCTGCTGCTTTTCTCCATCGGCCTCAAGCTCAATCTCAGGACTTTGCTGCGTCCGGAAGTTTATGCGGTGGCGACCGGACACATGCTCGTGACCGTTCTGGTTTTCGCCGTCGGCTTCTATGCCCTGGGCATCGCCGGAATCTCACTGTTTGCGGGCGCGAGCTTCGCTGTCGCCATCTTGATCGCCTTCGCGTTGAGCTTCTCCAGCACCGTATTCGCCGTGAAAGTGCTGGAAGAGAAGGGCGAGATGGCCTCGCGCCACGGGCGCGTCGCCATCGGTATTCTCATCATGCAGGACGTGGTGGCGGTTCTGTTCCTGGCGGCCTCGACGGGCAAGCTGCCTTCTCCCTGGGCGCTGCTGCTCCTCGGCCTCATTCCGCTTCGGCCCGTGCTGGTCTGGCTGATGAACCGTGCCGGACACGGGGAACTTCTGATCCTGTTGGGGCTGTTGCTGGCCATCGGCGGTGCCGAGGGTTTCGAGCTGGTAAACATGAAAGGGGACCTCGGCGCCCTCATCATCGGCATCCTCATCGCCTCCCACCCCAAGGCCGGCGAGTTGGCCCACTCGCTGCTCGGCTTCAAGGATCTTTTTCTGGTGGGCTTTTTTCTCACAATCGGCCTCAAGGGCGCCCCGACGCTGGAAGCGGTGGGGCTGGCGGCTTTACTGGGAGTGCTGTTGCCGCTCAAGGTTCTGCTCTTCTTCTGGTTGTTGACCCGCTTTCGCCTGCGTGCCCGAGCCTCGCTGCTTGCGTCGCTCAGCCTTGCCAACTACAGCGAGTTTGGGCTCATCGTTGGTGCGATAGCTGTCGGCAGCGGTTGGCTCAGCCCGGACTGGCTCGTGGTCATCGCCATTGCGCTTGCCATCAGCTTCGTTGTGGCGGCGCCGATTAACGGCGCTGCCCACAGCCTGTACGGGCGCTACCGCCAGAGGCTGCGGCGATTCGAGACAGTCACCTGCCTGCCCGAAGACCAACCCATCGACGTCGGTGATGCATCCATCATCGTGTTCGGCATGGGGCGGGTGGGCACGGGCGCCTACGATGCCATGCGGGAGCGTTACGGTGCCACGGTGACCGGCATCGACTTCGATCCGGTGACTGTGGAAGAGCACACCGAGAAGGGGCGGAATGTGCTTGTGGGAGACGGCACGGACCCGGATTTCTGGGCGCGCGTCCAGCTGCGCGAACAGAAGTTGGATCTGGTGATGCTGACCATGCCTAACCACACGGAGAATATCCTCGTGGCCCAGCATGCGCGAGAGCGCGGTTTCAAAGGACGCATCGCAGCGACGGCCAAATTCCCCGAGGAGATCCAGCATCTGCGGGATGCCGGTGTGGAAGCCGCGTTCAACATCTACGCGGAGGCGGGCGCTGGCTTTGCCGATCACGTGTGTGCAGAGCTCAAGCCGGGCTAGCCTAGTGGCACGCAATGACGTCGAAGTAGGTCAAGTGAAGGTCCCGGCGGGATCCGCTCCAGGCTCCGAGTTGCGGCCTGTTTCGTTGCACACCCTGGGGCCTCGCGACAGAACCTTCGTCGCTGCGCCTTCCTGCTCCGCTTGTAGGGCCGGGGCATGCCTTCCCCGGCATGCCCGCTCACAGGGACCGATGTTCACAGGACATCGGTCTTTATCCTGCTCGCCCCTGGCCTGGCGCTCGGGGCGGTCGTCCCTCGACCGCCCCTTTCAGGCTGATCCCATGTGTGCAACGGGCCTTCACCAGTCGCCTTGCGCGAATCCCGCCGGGACCCCGCAGCTTGAGCTAATCTGGCGTAGTCCTGTAACGGGCCACCAGGGTATCGTCTGCATGCACCAGCGTTGAACGAATCAGTGAACACTAACGCAGAGGGTTTTACGCCATGACCGGGAACGAGTCGTCAACAGGCGGATCCGACAAGGGCTCGAACAGAGGGTTTCTAATCAGGTATGCGGTTATCGTCGGCGCTTTTGTCCTGGCCTTGGTGGCGCTGGGATATTTAAACACGCGGCTGGAAGACATCGAAGACCAGCTCAAGTTTCGGGCCCCCGCTACGGCGCCCCTGGCCGGTCAGGCCACCTTGCCGGAGAAGGTCGCAAGCGGGCAAATGATATACGTCCCCGTGTACTCTCACGTTTACTCGCGCGGGGGACAGGTGTTTCCCATGGAAAGCACGCTCAGCATTCACAACACGGACCCCTATGCGGCGATTACGCTCACGTCCGTGCGCTACTACAACACGAAAGGCAAGCTTGTCGAAGAATACCTGAAGAGTCCGCTGCGATTGAAACCCCTGGAGACCACCGAGTTCCTGGTGAAAAAGGGCGACGTTCGCGGAGGCTCCGGCGCCAATTTCATCGTCGAGTGGGTGGCGGAGTCCGTGGTTAACGAGCCCATCGTCGAGGCCGTCATGGTGGCCATTTCGGACAAACACAGCCTCTCGCTGGTGACGAAAGGGAGAGCGTTGCATGATACCGAGAGGCCGGCGGTCCAGGAGTGACCAGCCGCGGCGCACAACGGGGCTCCCCGGCTATCCGACCGTGGTCTCCTCCAGCGGGCGGGACGAACTCTCTTCCAAGGTACTTTGATTAGGCGTTGACGCATAGGCCGTCGGAAATCCGACCGGGGGCCGCCCCACGACGAAGACCGGGACGCGATGGAAGGTAGCAGGCACTTCCTTGCCGTAAGCTGGCCGTATCTGCTTGTATTAGCCGATTTGATCCTGGCCTCGTTCATCTCCGCACACGTGGTGCTCTACAAGCGCGATGTGCGCGCGGCCATCGGCTGGGCCGGTCTTGTCTGGCTTGCGCCTCTGCTTGGGGCCGCTCTGTATGTGGTTTTCGGCGTCAATCGCATCCGGCGCCGCGCCTCCCGGCTCCGGACCGGGGTCTCCAACCTGGCGGGGCGAGGTCCTGCACCCGGCGGAACGAACGGAGAATCCCCAGCCAACAAATCCAGCGAGTTTCTTTCCCGCACATCTCCCCACCTGGTCACGCTGAGCGACTACGTGGCAAGGGCGACGCGCGTTCCGCTGCTGCACGGCAATACGGTGCGTCTTATGGTGAACGGTGATCAAGCCTACCCTGAGATGCTTGCGGCCATCCGCTCTGCTGAGCACTCGGTGGCGCTCTGTACCTATATTTTCGACCACGACCGGGCTGGCAACCTTTTCGTGGATGCGCTGGCCCATGCGGTGGAGCGCGGCGTCGAGGTGCGTGTGCTGGTGGACGGCGTTGGCGCCAGGTACAGTCGGCCGCGCATCACCCGGGTGCTA
>JASJBY010000122.1 GCA_030066245.1 Gammaproteobacteria bacterium | reverse complement strand
GCCGCAGGCAACGTCAACCGGTTTGGTGCCGAGCCGTCTGCCGCCGAAGGAGTCAGCAATGCGTTCCAGGAGACTTCGGGCAAGTGCTGTTGCCCTGGCATCAAGTCTTACGTTGCTCGCAGCAGTGTCGTCAGTGGCGGAGGACGCCGCTCACGTTCACGGGAAACCCGGCGCGCAGGTTACTCCCGAAATCGCTCGTTTGCTGTCCCGGGTTCGCACCTCTCCCTGCGCCAGTTCCCTTAGCTATCTCATCATCGAGTACTTCACGAATCCGGCGGTGCCAGATGCCCTGAGCAAGGTGGCAAGGGGACTGACGGCGCTGCCGCCGGGCTACGACAGCGGCCATAGCGGTGAAAACCCCTGGCGTTCCGGGAACGCCAGGGAGCTTCTGGACAAAATGCTGAATCACTTCAGCGAGTGGTGCACATTTCTGCCCCGCATTGAAGCCGGCCAGGACAATGGTCTTGCCTACTTCCTCGAGTTCGTGTGGTTCTACTACCGCAATGAGGCGGGCGTTGATTTCGTTCAGGGCAGGCATCCCCGCAATGTCGGTCTGCAGTTCATGCGCGATTTCACCGTGCAGCGTGGTGCCTACCTGAACAGTCCGGCATCCCGTGCGCATCTGCAGGAATGGATCAAGGATCCCCGCATTGAAATCGAGGACTACCAGCGTGGCCAGGCCAGCGACTACCCGTCGTGGAACGCCTTCTTCGCACGCAGGCTGAAAGTCGATGCCGAGCGGGAAGTGATTCCGAGTCGCCCGGCCACTATGCCCATGAGCACCTACCCGGAACGGGATTACATCGTTGTCTCCCCCACGGATTGCATCATGAACCCTCTGGTTCAAGTAATCACGGATGGGGCGCACGGCGCGAGCGAGCGAAAATATATCGAGAATCCGCTCCAGAAGGGCACCGTTCTGGATATCAAGCGCGTCCCCATAACCGTCGGCGAGCTGCTGCGCGGAGTCGACGAAGACATCGCGGCCAGATTCGTTGGAGGCACAGGCCTGTCCTGCGTCCTCATGCCCAATACCTACCACCATTTTCATGCTCCCGTGAATGGTACCGTGATGCATGCCAAGCTGGTTCCCGACGGTACCTACGGGTACAGCGATTTTGCGAACTGGGTGCCGTTGGACCGGAATGTCGGTCGTCCCGGCACGGACTTCAGCCAGTTCCAGGCCTTTCAGCGGGCGGTCATTGTCATCGAAGTCCGCTACGCCAGTGCAGTACCGGTCAGGAGGTCGGTCGGCTACGTGGCGATGGTTCCCGTCGGGCTTGGTACCGTCGGCTCGGTGGTGCTTGACGACCGTCTCGTACCTGGGAGCGCGGTGAAGCGCGGCTACACCCGCCTCGGCAACTTCTATTACGGCGGCTCCTTGATCGTCATCCTGTTCTCCAAGGGGTTGACCACAAGCGCGGTACAGACGCGTTTGGGTAACCAAATTGCTGTCCTCAACATGGGCAGGGCGGATCCCCCAGAGCGGCAAGCTGCTGCGCAGGGTAGATCTGCGGGTGCAACCGGCACAGGCGACCGTTAGGGCATGCCCCGGCGACTTGAGCGCGCAGTTCCCGCGCACGAAGCGGGTAGATTCGGGCAACGCGACGGTCTACGATGCTTCGTCGAGGAAAGCTGAGGGCATGCGGTGTTCGCCCGTGTGCGCCGGAGGCTGGTGGTTATCGGCGCACGCCGCGAATTGCAGCGAAGGACGCAGTCGGCACGAGCTTCGTCCGCTGGCAACTGGCGGCTGATTCAGTACCTGCGGCGCCGCGGCGTTCGTGGTTCAACCAGGTTACGGGGGCCGAGGTTCCTTTGGTGTCAGTCAGGCCATTGACAGGGTAGTGATGGAAATGAAGCTGATTATAGCGACCGCAGTCCTGCTGTATTCAACCGCAGCGTTTGCCGAGGCGAAACAGGAGGATGCCGTAGCTGCGAGTTCTTGGCAGGATACTGGCCTTACCTTCGAGTTTCTCGACGAGCGACTGACCACCCGACGCTGTCATCAATCCGAGCTGGCCTTCGTCTCCTGTGTTGCTGCCGTGCAGCGGGTGCTGGATGCGCGTGGCAGCCAGCTGCGCCTGTTGCCGGCCGTGGCGTCGGCTGAAGCGAATGGCCGAGCGCGCACGGTCAAGCGTTTTTCCGGCCTGACCGTCGCCAAGATGCGGGGGAAACGCTTTCTGGACGAAGGAAACGCTCTCGTCCTGCTTCGGGAACGCACGCAGGCGATTCTCCAGTGGCGGGCGCATTATCCGGTCAGCCGGGCAAACCCCGTTGACTTCTCGGCCGTCCGGCGTTGGCTGCTGGCAGAAATCGTAGATCCTGAGCGCCGAGAGGATTTTGCGGCTGCGGCCATCAACGGCTACCTGAGCGTCGGCGATGCCCACTCGAAGCTGGTGCCCACCGACTTGATTCGCGGCTCCATGGCTGGTCGACCGGTGAAGCGCGGCAGCAGCAACGAAAGCTCGCCGACCTACACCGGAATTGGAGCGTCGGTCCAGGGCGTCGGCGAGGCGGTCATCGTTACCAACGTTGTACGTGACGGGCCTGCTGACCGTTCGGGTCTCCGCGTCCAGGACATCGTGTTGGCCGTGGACGGGGAACTCGTCACCGATCTACCGCCTGCCTCGGTCGTTGGTAAGCTGCGCGGTCCCGAGGGACTGGGCGTGTCCGTCACGGTGAAACGGCAGGACCAGCTGAAGACCTTCATGGTCGTCCGCGGACAGGTGAACGTGAAGAACGTGTATGCGTCGGTCTTTGTCGATCGGGGCTGGGAGTTCGGCTACCTGAGAATCGACAGCTTCGTCGACGGGAACACCTGCGCGGAGGCAGGTCGTGGTCTGCGTCGAGTTCTCAAGCCGGCGCTGAACGGCATTGTGCTGGACTTGCGAAACAACTCCGGCGGGCTTATGGATCAGGCTGCATGCGTTGCGGATCTCTTCCTGCCTCCGGGGGAGGTTGTGTTGCAGATAAAGAACGTGGAAGCGCCTGAGAATGCCCGGCGCCTGCGCACACGGCACCGACAGTGGACCGAGGTGCCCCTGGTTACACTGGTGAACGCGGCCACGGCCAGTGCGGCGGAGATGCTGGCTGGTGCTCTCCAGGACCATGGGCGCAGCCTGGTTGCAGGGGAGCGGACATTCGGCAAAGGTACGGTGCAGACGGCCCGTCCTTGGCGTGGCTCCGCCGCAGTGCTCGAGATGTACACGGCCGCACGCTACTACCGGCCGTCCGGACGCGGCGTGCAGCTGGTCGGCATCGAGCCGGATCTGCCCATACCGTTGCCTGTGGATGGGCCATCCACGGAGCGCATCGTGCTGCGCGAAGAAGATCTGTTTCCAACCGCGTTGCCGGGTGAGACGGAGCGGGCCACGCCGCAGCGCTCGGACAACCTCTCTAGCCTGAGCGCTTGTGTGGCTGCGGAGGGCCTTGCCGACAAGCGCCGTAAGCGCTCCCTGAGAGAGCGTCGCCCGGCGGATTATTCGTTGTTGGTTGCTCAAGATCAGCTGACGTGTCAGTTGCGGCACTCGGCCTTGTAGCGCCGGCATCAGCTCGTTCCCGTTTCCCCGCGCGTCAGGGTAAGGCCACCCCCTCAAGAGCAAAGTCCGGTGGTCCGACCGTCACAAGGCCGAGGTGACCGTCGACGATTACGGAATCGCCGTCCTCCAGGCGCCCCAGCAGATCGTCTATTCCGTTCACGCAAGGTATGCCGAGCTCACGGGCGATGATGGCGCCGTGGATGAGCATGCCGCCACGACGCTCGATGATGGCACAGGCCAGGGGGACGAGCTGTGTCATGGTCGGCTCGATAGCCAGGCACACCAACACCTCGCCAATACGGAAGCGCTTCAGGTCGTCGGCGGTGCGAACCAGCCTCACCCGGCCGCTCGCGAGCCCCGGCGACGCGGGCTGGCCCACGAGCTGACGTGGGCGTCCTGCCGTTGATGCGACCGCGGCTGCAGGTGGCGCGGGCCCTGTCAGGGATACTGGCTCGGAACCGCCCTGCCGCAGGGCCTGGACTATGGTCCTGGTATCCTCCGCACCCGGAACCGGGTAGTTCGGCAGTCGGCCGTGCACACGCAGCCGCTCGGCGCCGACCTGCAACGCGCGAAGAAGCTGGCTTTCCAGCCTGCCGACGAGAACGTTGTCGTCGTCGCGCAGCCGCCAGCTCAAACGCCCGATTTGAAGCATATGCATGGCTTCTTCCCTGCGCTCGGGGCTTACGGCGTCCAGCAGCCGTTGTTCCAGGCGAGCCACGATGTCTTTTTCTCCAGGTCCTGGGTCGTGCTCAGGCTTGTCAGCGTCGGCCAGCTGCAAGAGCATGCTGACGAGAACGTCGAGCCGGGTTGCCAGGCGCTCGCCGGCGTAAGCCACATCCATGTATGGTCGGAGCTGCGTGCCCAGACCGTCAGCGAACTCGGCGGCCTCGGGAATGGGTGAAAGCGCCGCCTCGACAGCCTCGATCTCGGTGCCACCGCCTATCGACTCAAGCGTCTGTCGTATCCGGGGGTGTTTCCTGATCAGCGCCGCCAGTCTGAAGTTCAGGCGGTTGCGCTGCATGGCGACCATATCCTGACCTTTCAACAACCCCACAAACTCATAGGGGTCCGCGGGGCGTACGGCATCGTTGTAGTAGCGGCCCAGCTGTCTCACGCCGTGGGCGAGCGGGATGAACTCATCCCAGTAAATGCGTTTCCATTGGTCTACGGCCGTTGCTCGCTCCTCAATGGCTGCCGCCAGCGCTTCGTCCTTCAAACAGGCCAGGTCCTCAGACGCGAGCCTCTGGCCAAGGCGTTCGAGCTCCGGCATACGGCGCAGGGCCACGTGCTCTGCCAGCTGTTTGAGGCGTTTCTCGCCCGGGCGAAGGCTCAAGTACCAGGACCGCGGATCCTCGGCTGGAGGAGGGCGGGTGGTTATCGGTCGAAGTTGCAGACAGGTCAGGCGTTCGCCTCGTCCCGTCCATTCTACGTCGGCAGGTCGTCCAAGCAGCGACACGGCCTCTCTGAGCATGGCCCACACAGCTGCGAGGTCGGCATCGTCGAGCAGCGGGGCAACGGCCGCCCGTTCTCGGGACCGCCGGTATTCGAGCACGTGTCCGTCGGTCGGCTCCAGAACCCAACGATCGGGTTCCACGGCACCGTCGACCAGATCCGCACAGGACCCGGGTACGCACTCGACGATGGCATTGGGTTCGACCCCGCCGCGCGGGTCGTGACTGAAGCCGACCCCGGATGGTCCGTCTTCGACCACGGCCTGGACCACCACGGCCATCCTGCTGTGGGCAGGGGCAAGCCCGAGCTCCGTGCGATAGAGAAGCGCCGCATCGGACCACAGCGAGGCCCAGACGAGGCGGAGCGCATCCAGCAGAGCGTCCGTTCCGCGCACGCCGACAACGGATTCGTGCAGGCCGGCGAAGGACATCTGCCCGTGGTCTTCCCCGGGCGCTGAGGAGCGGACGGCCAGAGGCTGCTCCGGACCCAATTCCCGTATCACCCGCCGCGCAGCCGCCGTCACGGGTGCGGGTATCTTGCCCCCCAGAAACGGTGAACGAATCCGAAGCGCCGTATCCCACAGCTCCTCCCAGCGCATCGAGGAGAGCGGTTTGCGGCCAAGCTCCATGCCGATCTTCACATCGAGCTCGTTCTTTTTCACAAATCGTTCGTAGCAGGCGACGGGGAGACAGAAGCCTGGTGGGACCCGAAAGCCCGCTCGCTGCAGCTCAGATAGACGAAGTGCCTTGCCGCCGACCTGGCTCTCGGGCAGGGCCAGCGCGTCAGCCAGCGGTATCAGCCACCGTGCTTGGGCACCCATTCACTGACAGCCTGAAAGCGCGATACATGCAGGTAACGGATCGCCTCGACCCGCACCAGTGCAGTCGTGGGCGCAGTGAAGAAACTGCGCAGGTGTGGGTGGCGCGTTGACAGGTGCTCGAGACACTGGGCGTGGTCCGGACCAGGCTCGGGGCAGACTGCCCGACCCGTGACTGTCACCGCTTCCACTCGAGTCAGCTCGTCGCCATGGCTGGCCCGACTGTCGACAACCATCGCCACGCGGTCGCAAGCCGAGAGCAGGTGGAATTTTCGAGTCGTGACGGGTGTTGCAAAGAAAAGCTGAGTAAGCGCCTCATCGAACGCGAACGCCACCAGCGAGCCGTAGGGCTGTCCGCCGCCCTGAGTGCATAACACGCCGTAGTGCTGCGCTTCGAGTAGCCCTCGAATCCGCTCCGGCAGCGCAGGCTGGCCATGGTCGCTAGCGGGCGGTTGAGCAAGAGTTAACAGGGGTTCGTCCAAAGTTGGCGCACCTCTCAGATGGCGTCCGGTCGTTCACGTCAGCACACCCGGATATGCTGCGAAGTGGGTGTGCACGCAGTGTATCTTCCCATCAGCAGGGGTGATAGCATGACAGCCTTGGTGGCCCGGCGTAAGGGGGGGACGTCCCCGTGATGTGGAGTCGGCCATCGAGGATCTGCGGTATTGTTCACAGTGGAGAGGAGTTAAGAAAAATGGCTAAAGACGTTTTGACTTGGCCTGAACTGGCGGTGGAGCTCTACGATAAGCTCACCGGTAAGAATGCCGAGATTACCTACGAGTTTCACGACCTCGAGATCTTCGTCCCGGCCCATCACGCAGAGGACGCCCCGCTGGCCAGGTGGAAGGTCAACGGGGCGGTCAAGATCAGCGCCCGGGAGTCAGGAAAAACCTAGTGCCGACCTCGTTGCCTGTAGACGTTCTCGGCGAGCTGTCGGTGCTCAGCGGAGAGGGTGCGCAGTTTAGCGTCGCGGCAAAGGGAGATCGAATCTCCGTTGAACTTCCCAGCCTTGCGGCTGGACGCTCTGTGGCCAAGCAGGCCGCAGGGCGTCTCCAGCGCAAGGCGATGCTCAGCAAGCTGCACGCAGGCCTGCGAGTAGCCGACCTGACCTTGGAGGTCAATGTGGCCGGCACGTTGGTCGCGCACCTGGCACCTGATTCCGAGACGACGCTGCTGGCCAGACTGCTCGGCATCAGTCCCATGAGGGTGAAGCCCCTCGGTCTGTTGCGCGCGGCGATCAGCCGCCCAGGGACGAAGCACGTCGCGTAGCGGCCTGGCTGACGGAACTCACGCTCGCTCGCTTCGCGTCACCGAGCAAGAACCGTCAGGTTTCCGTATAAGGTGCCAGCAGGCTGCCAACGTCGACCTGCGCGCGTAGACGGGCGCACAGCATATACAATCCACCTAGCTTGCGGTGAAGGAACAAAATGTCGGGCGGTGGCAGGCGCCATACGCGTTGGTCGAACCGTAGCGCCATCAGCTTTTCGCTCATCCGGCTCGCCAAATCGGAGGTGCCGAAGTCGTAACGCCCCGCGTGCCGGACCGGTAGCGATGCATCCATGAGCAACTCCTGCATGGCAGCCCGGTACTCAGGGGTGTCGCTCAAGCTGAGATAACCCGCGTGTGCGGCGTACTCCTCCAGCTTTGACCTGTCTCCAACGAGCACCGATTGCAGCAGGTTCCGGAATAGGGCGACGCGTTCGTTTGGGTAGACACGTGTGGCCCCGAAATCCAGCAGACCGATTCGGCCCGTATGGGCGTCGTAGCGGAAGTTGGCGAAGTTGGGGTCGGTCTGCACCAGGCCCCAGTCAAGGAATTCGCGAATTGAGAGTCGCAGAAGATGAGTGGCAACCCGGTTGCGTAATGCCTGATCGTGGTCGGCAAGTTTCTCCACCGGCATGCCGTCGACATATGACATGGCCAGCACTTCCGAGGTGGTCAAGGAGGTCTCGACGGTGGGCAGCGTGAACGTCGCGTCGCCGTCCAGGCGCGCGGCGTAGGCTTCCAGGCTGGCAGCCTCCTGTTGGTAATCGGCCTCCAGGTGAAGCTGCCGCTTCGCTTCCTCCAGCAGTGGTGCGAGGTCGGCTTTTGCGGGCAGCGCTTTGCTCCAGGACAGGAGCGATGCCACGTTGTCTACGTCACTGTCGATACTCTGGCGTACCCCCGGGTACTGGACCTTTACTGCGAGTCGGCGCCCGTCTTTCAAAACCGCTTCATGAACCTGGCCGATGGAAGCGGCTGCGAGGGGCTGAAAGCTGAACCGCTCGAAGCGCTCAGGCCAGTCCTGGCCCCATGCGCCCCGAAGTACTTCGCCAACTTGACCAAGCGGCATAGTGTGAGCGTGATCCCTAAGCTTGGCGAGCACCGTCGTGAGTTCGGGCGGCAGGAACTCACCCGCCTCCATAGAAATCAACTGCCCCACCTTCATGGCGGCACCGCGCATTTCGGATAAACGGTCGGCTAGGCGAGCTACGTTTCCGGGAGTGAGGAGCAGATCGCCTGCTGAAGGCAAGCGTCCTTTGGCGACGCGGCGTATGCCTTCCGCCATGACGCCTCCGGCGATGCCTCCCGCAAGACGCCCCAAATGCATCAAGCGCGCCGAACGACGTGCCGGTACAGGTACTTCCCTAGGCGTCGTCGCCAGCCTTGTCTGGTCGGCCTCGATGGTTGGGTTCGAAGCGTTTTCAACCGTGCTCAGCCCGTTGGCGGTGGACGGCGACTTGGCCACCTCGGTCATAATGCTACCTCTCGCTGCACGCGGCGGACTTCTGTTAAACACGCAGAAAGTCTAAGGCATGGTTCATGTTTTGTCCAGGTCAAAAAGTTTACGTATTCGCGGCTCTGAGCCCCAAAACGCTCAAAGGCCTGCGATGACCTGCACCGTCGCGCACCGGCCCGTCAGAACTCGCTGAGTAGTCGAGCCCAGGCCAGTCGCTCGCGTTCCTGGCTGAATAATGGGCGGCGGGTCATGCAGGCGGCACTAAGGCGTTCGTAAAACCGAGGGCTCGATTCGGCCTCCAGTAGCAGTTCGCGCAGGGCATTCTCGTCTTCCGGAGGGTAGTAGCCCGGGTACTGCTCGCCGAGAAGCCCGACAGAGCCTGCGATCCGGGACGCAACCACCGGTAGCCCGGCGGCCACCGACTCGGAGACGACATTCGCGCCACCTTCCATGCGGGAAGGGAGAGCCAGCAGATGAGAGCGGGAGTAGACACGACGCAGCTGGTGGTGCGCGACCTCCCCATGCCACCGGTAACGCGGGTTGGCGGTCATTTCGGCCTCTGCAGCCGCGGCCCATGACGCATCATGCGCCTTCCCGTAGTGCTCGACGCGGAGCCTGCTGGCAGAGGGCAAATCGCGCACGGCGAGGGCCGGACGCATAGGGTCTTTTTCTTCGCGCAGGTGCCCCGCAACAACGACCCGAAAGCTGCGCTTGGGCGGCTCGCGTTTACCACCCGGAGGCGCCGACTGGTAGATGACCCGCACCTTGTGACGCTCTGCCTGGGGGACGGTTTCCCCTATCAGATCATGAAGCCCGACCAGTCGGTGGGCGAGGGAAATCGAGCGCAGGGTCGTCTCCGGATGACTGTGGATGAAACGGTAGGCATCGGTGCCGGTGAGCGACACGATCAGCGGCCTTTGCGGGTAACGTTCCGCAAACGCCGCGATGGCATCGGCGCTTCGCCAGGCGTGCAACGCCACCATCAGGTCGGCACGCTCTCCCTCGTAGGTCACCGAGACCTTTACCCGGTGACCGAGCCCGCGCAGAATGGCGGCCCAGCGCGCAGCGGTGGTTCGATTTCCTGCCCGCGACTGCGGTGGCGCGGGCGTGATGAGGCGGATTCGCACAGGCTGCTCGCTACGTTGCGGGAGGTATTGACGTTGGCGCGTCGGTCACTGTGATGTCGCGCTATCAGGGCGCGTCAAGCGAACAAACTCAAGCCGTTAGTGTCGGCCTTTTTCAACTGCTCAGCAACGCTGGCAACGCGCGCATCAATTCGCCAGAATACGCTACACGAGACAAACTCATGACGTCCTCCAACAGCTCACAACTCGTCGCCCAGCTCGAGGATGCTCGAGCACGCACTCTGACTCTGGTGGAAGGCCTTGACGACGCGCAGCTGATGGGACCTCGATTGTCCATCGTCAACCCGTTGCGCTGGGAGATCGGGCACGCCGCCTATTTCCACGAGTACTGGGTACTCCGGCGACATCTTGGCGAGGCACCGGAGCGTCCGGACGTAGACCAGCTCTACGACTCCATCACCATCGCCCACGAAGACCGATGGGACCTGCCGTTGCCCAGCATGGCCGAGACATTGTCTTACATGCGCCGTGTGCTGGAGCGGGAGAAGACCCACCTTACCTCCGGCCGCTTGGACCCCCGCCGGGATTACCTTGCGCAATACGCCGTCTTTCACGAAGACATGCACACGGAGGCGTTCACCTACACACGGCAGACCCTGGGCTACCCGTGCCCTGCAATCGGCTCGATTCCCGACCCGGCCTGGCAAGCTGGCGGCCTGGAGGGTGATGCCGAGATTCCGGGTGGCACGTTCCAGCTCGGAGGACAGGCAGAGGATGGCTTCGTGTTCGATAACGAAAAATGGGCACATCCGGTCGATGTTGCGCCTTTCCGCATGGCACGCGCCGCGGTCACGAACGCCGAGTATGCCGAATTCGTCCACGACGGCGGGTATCGACGGCCCGAGCTCTGGGACCACGAAGCCTGGGAGTGGCGGCAGTCCACCGGGTTGGAGCACCCGGTCCACTGGCGTCTCGGTACCGCCGGCTGGGAGCTGAAGCGCTTCGACGGGTGGGAGCCGATGCCACTTACGGCGGCGCTGATTCACGTGAGCTGGCACGAGGCCAACGCTTTCTGCCGCTGGGCCGAAAGGCGGCTGCCGACTGAGCTGGAGTGGGAGGTCGCCGCCGCAGGTCAGCCTGATGCTGACGGACGCGGACTTGCGTCCGAGAAGCGGCGTTTTCCCTGGGGTAACCAACCACCGGATGCCACGCGGGCAAACCTGGACGGGGCCGCCCTGGGCACCATCGACGTGGGTGCGCTACCCGCCGGCGACAGTGCCTTTGGCGTCCGCCAAATGCTGGGCAACGTCTGGGAATGGACCAGCACCACATTCGGCCCCTATCCCGGTTTCTCGCCGGACATGTATGCCGACTATTCGCAGCCGCTGTTCGGATCAACTCGGGTGCTTCGCGGCGGCGGCTGGGCGACGCGCGCCCGACTGATACGCAACACCTGGCGCAACTACTACGGCCCCGAGCGCAACGACGTATTCGCCGGCTTCAGGACCTGTGCCCTTTGACAAGGTCCCGCTAACCGAGGCACGGTCGAGATCAGCATGCAGCAAGCGAGCGTTCCAGTAGTCAAGGACCTGGTGTTGGTGGGCGGCGGGCATGCGCATGTGTCCGTGCTTCGCCGCTTCGGCATGCGCCCGGTTCCGGGCCTGCGTATCACGTTGGTGACGCGCGACGTGCATACGCCGTATTCGGGAATGCTGCCGGGATATGTCGCCGGTCATTACGACTACGACGACTGCCATATCGACCTGGGTCCGCTCGCGCGTTTCGCCGGGGCTCGGCTCTATCACACCGAGGTTGAGGGCTTGGATCTGGACGAGCGCCGTCTGATGGTCCGGGGCCGACCGCCCGTCGGTTTCGACTTGCTGTCGATCAACACGGGTTCACGGCCCCGCACCGCCGACGCCCCAGGAGCTCGTGAGCATGCCTTGCCCGTGAAGCCCATCGACGAGTTCCTAGTGCGCTGGGAAAAGCTGAAGCGGCGGATAGTCGAGAGCGTGGGGCCGTTTCAGGTCATCGTTGTGGGGGGCGGCGCGGGTGGCGTTGAGCTTGCACTGTCCACACACCACTGTCTCCGCCGGGAACTCTCGGGGAACGGCGACGAGCCTCGACGGCTGCGGTACACGCTGCTCACTGACGGACCGAGAATACTGCCCACCCACAACGAGGGCGTGCGCGCACGCTTCGAACGCGTGCTGGCTGGCCGGGGCATCGAAGTGAAGACCAGTCACCGGGTTGCCGAGGTGACGGCGGAGGCCGTCGTGGCAGACGGAAAGGCGCCCGTCGCGGCGGATGCGGTCCTTTGGGTCACCTCGGCGGCGGCGCCGGAGTGGCCGCGCGAGGCCGGACTTGCCGTTGACGACGGCGGCTTTATCCGGGTCGACGATTGTCTGCAGTCTGTCTCGCATCCCGGCATATTCGCGGCGGGCGATGTGGCCGCCATGCCGCAGCCGCGGCCCAAGTCAGGGGTATTCGCGGTCAGGCAGGGGCCGTTCCTGACCGAGAACCTACGTCGCGCCGCGACAGGTCGGCGCCTGGTCCGCTACCGACCCCAGCGCCATTTCCTCGGACTCATCAGCACCGGCGACCGCTACGCGGTGGCGTCCCGAGGCGGTTTTGTCATGGAAGGCGCTTGGCTGTGGCGACTCAAGGACTGGATAGACCGGCGCTTCATGTCGCGTTTTAACGACTTGCCCGAAATGGCAGCCGATGACCGCCCGGCCATGGCTGCCGGTATAGCGGACGGAGAGGCGCTCAAGGAGCTGTCCACACTGGCGATGCGTTGTGGCGGCTGCGGCGCGAAAGTGGGCAGCACGGTGCTCAGTCGGGTCCTGCAGCGTTTGCCGGTGCATAGCCGTGACGACGTGCTGGTGGGCATGGATGCCCCGGACGACGCTGCGGTGTTGGCGGTGCCCCCCGACAAAGTTCTGGTGCAGAGCGTCGATTACTTCCGCGCTTTCCTCGACGACCCCTACATCTTCGGACAGATAGCCGCCAACCATGCGCTGGGAGATCTGTTTGCCAT
>JASJBY010000121.1 GCA_030066245.1 Gammaproteobacteria bacterium | reverse complement strand
AAGGGCGGCGGGGAAGTCTTCGGCTGCAACGAGAGCTTCACCGAAGCCCTGCTGCCGCAGGTGCTCTTCGGCGGCATAACCCGCCACCACCCCGACGCGCGCGCCCCGCAGTCCCTGCAGGCCACTGACGGGCTCCGAGTCGACCCGTTGGATGATCACCACGGGCACCCGCAGATAGGGCTCGGTGAAGGCCAGATACTCCCGGCGCTCCGCGGTAGGCGCCAGGCAGGTCAGGACATCCAGCTCCCCGTTGCGCGCCTTCTCGAGCACCGCTGGCCACGCCTCGTCGGGCGGCGCCACGAAGCTGATGCCCAACCTGTCCTGCAGCAGCTCGAAATAAGAGCCGGCTAGCCCGCCCAGCTCACCGTCCGCGCGCAGATACTCGAACGGTGGCCAGGCCCTGTCGGAACCGAGGCGGATGTCGGGATGCTCCCCCAGCCAGCGCTGCTCTTCCGCGCTGAGACTGTTGAAGAACCCGCTCCTGCGTTTTCCCGACTCGGAGAAGACGTGCAGGCTCTCATCGCTGATCCAGCGCCGCTCCAGATGCGCCAGCTCACCCAGGCTAATGGCATCGAGCCCGGCGTTGACCTCCTCCAGGAGCGCCGAGTTGCCTGTTGCGACCGCGCCGTGCACGGCATTCGCCATGACCTGTCCCGGCGCCCGAATAACCTGGCCTTGCAGGCCGAGCTGTGCAAGCAGCGCCTGCACGGTGGGATCCTCAGCGACGATGGCATCAACGCGCCCGTCCGCCAGGGTTTCCAGCGTCTCCGCCCAGCTGCGGAAGAGCAGCAGATTGAGCTCGGGATAACGTTCCCGCAGGACTCCGGCCTGAAAGGTTCCTCCACGGGTGCCCACGATCCGATCGCCGAACTCGGCCAGGTCCGTGGGTATGTCCGTCCCTGCGCGGTAGTACAAACCGGTGCGCACCTGGTAGATGGGGTCGGAGAACTCCAGGAATCTGGAGCGCTCCTGGCTGACGAAAAGGCCCGCATGGATATCAGCTTCGCCCTCTTGCACGGCAGCCAGGGTGGCTGGGAAGTCGCTCAGACGAAAGCGCACGGCCCGCCCGGTCTTCGCCGACCAGAGTCGCCACAGATCCACGAGCAGGCCCGCGGGCCGTCCCTGGGCGTTCATGACGGTCAGAGGGGGGTAGCTGCGGTCGACGGCAACAATGAGCGCTTCCCCCTCGTCGGCGCTCACCCCCGTCCAGCGACGGGCGATCTTCAGCCGTTCCTCTTCGGGGATACGGCCCATGCCCTCGTTGAGGATCTCCAGCAGCGCCGCATTGCCCTCCCCAACGGCCAGGTACCAGTCGTTCTGGTAGAGCAGCTGGGTGGGCGAGAACTTGTACTCGGCGAGGAGCCCGACGCGCTGGAGATGGTAGATGCCGGTGGGCGTGTCCGCGGCGAAGGCCCTCAGCGCGCCGCTCTGAAGCGCGTCCAGAATGGCATCGTAGCTCGCAAGGGGCACTACGGACTCAGGTGACAATCGCTCCTTCAGGTAGGCTTCCACATAGTCGCCTTCCAGAACCCCGATCCGATAAGCCGCCAGCTCCTCGATGCTACTGATATCCGGCAGACTGCGGTGCAGAAAGACATGGGTGTCGGTACGGCGCAGGGGAACGCCGTAATCCAGGTACTGGTCGCGCTGCTCGTTGAAGAACAGGCCGGCATGCACGTCCGCGTAGCCGCTGCCCACCATGGTCAGCGTTTCCTTCCACTGGGCGGACTTGAACTCGATGGGGATGCCAGTTTTCTCCGACCAGCGCCTCCAGATATCGATGATCATGCCCGCCGCCTTCCCCTGCTCATCGGAGAAGTGGAACGGCACACAGTCGATGCAATAGGCCATGGTCAGCGGCCGGGACGCAGCGGCAGCGGGCTCCGAAGGCTCACTGGTGTCCGCGGCGGCTGCGTGCGCCTCAAAGCAAGCCAGGGCAATCAGCAGCGCCCCGAGAACGCGGGCCGCTATCGGGCGCCTATGGGGACGGGTCTTTGGATTCTTGTGACGCATAAGTGAACTCGAGCCTGAACGGGGCCCAGGAGCAGAGCGCGCATGCCGGCGAAGCGCTCATTTTGCCGGGAACCAAGGCGCATTCACAACCGTGGCCGCCGGTCACCGGCGGCTCAGGTGCAAGAGAAATAACCTCGGGTTCCAGGCGGCCCGGTCAATGCACGGAGGGCGGCAGATACTCACGGCCGCGCCACGAGGGCCCGTCAATTGGCTCACCCAGGTCTGCCGCCCTGAGCCGTTCGCGTACGTCCAGAAGCTTCTCGATGAGGGCGGGTTCGGCCGCCAGGTAGGCAGCCTCGTCCTCAGCACGCCGGACGACAATTCCCAGCAACTCGGTAATGGCGTTCCCGACCGAGTTCTGACTGATGGTCACAATCAGGCGGCCTTTATCGTCTCGGTAGAGGATTTGCTTGTAGGCGGGCCGCCAGCGGATGTCGTTCGCGAACTGCGGATCGGCCAGCACCCTGTCGCGAATCTCGCGCGCGACGCGGTGAAAGTCGTTGTTGAACAGCAGCACATCTTCGACCTGGTCGGGAAAGTAGGCGTCGGCCGGAACCGGGGCGTTGCGGGAAGCCACCTGACCGAAGAAGGTCCGATAGAAGTCCAGAAACCCTTTCAGTATCAGATCGTACTCTTCCCAGAAGCGCAGGGACTTGAGACTTTCGGCGCCGCCGGTGACCTCCCAGCTTGGAAGCCCCTCTGGATAACCGGTGAAGCCAATTCTCGATTCATCGGTACTGATGGGCTTGAGGACACCCAGCTTGAGGATCTCGAGAAAGCGATGGTAGACATCCGACAGGTGGCGGAGAAAAAGGCTGTGATGACCGGAATCCGAGAGATTCGGGTCATCCGGGTCTGCCTCACGGGCCTCTCTCAGCTGCTCCCGCGTAAAGACGATGAAATGGTTATGAATCATGCGAATGCTGGGCACACCCGACTTCGACAGCGGCCAGGTGGCGTCGAGGCTTGCTTCGCCGCACAGGACGACCGCCCGCTGCGGGTCGGGATAATGATCCAGCATGTACTCGAGCACTATCTGGGTCATGCGCGACCACACCTTCTTCTGGATATCGGAAAGCTGGTCCCGGCGCACGGGGCGCCCGAGGGGATCGAGAACCTTCTTGGATGTGTCCAGGATGATCGACGTGTCGAACTCCAAGCTGTGGCCTATGAGCTTGCGATAGACGAGGAAATCTTCGGGGCTGCGGAGCAAACCGTTCTCCTGGGCAAGGTTCATGAGGTTTGCGGGGCTGTTGAAGAACTCGACGGGAGACATGCCGTTGGGAATAGTGAGGGGGATACGCTTGTGGGGGGTGACGATTTGTTTGGGTGTCTGCGCCATGTCGGTGCCCTGTCTACACGCCTGAGGTTGGCCCGCCGCGTGCGTCAGTCGCTGCCCAGCGCAGCCCGCGTGGCCAGTCCGACGCCGCGCAAGCGGCTGTTGACATCAATTTTCTCCAATGCCACGATGCGGCCGCAAGCGGAGTGGGCGCTCACACACCCTGGACGAGCCGAAACTGGCGCAGGCTGCGGAAGCCCCTCCTGTTGGCGATGCGACATACAGAACCGGCAGCCCCGACAGCCTCCGAGGGATTCCGTGTGCTGATTCAGGTCCGCATCCGCCTCGAGGGGTGTGGCGGCCGGTTCGTTGAGCCCACACGCATCGAGACCGGAACATGGTCTATAGTGAAAGGCAGTTGGATGCGCAGATCGGCGACCGGGCTAAGGGAAGTGGAGCGCAGGAACTATCCACGCACGGACGTTAGGATTGTGGTGAGCTACCGGGGTAACGATATCGCCGGCGGCTACGACATCAGCGAATCCGAAAACATCAGCCCGGGAGGCATGCTCCTGGCGACCAGTCGTGCCTTCCCTCCCGGGGAAGTGCTCGTCTTGACGTTGCGCCCTCCGGATCGCGTCGACGCCACAGAAGTTTACGCCCGAGTGATAGGCAGCCAGGAAATTGTGGCGCGTCATGTTTATCTCACGCGCGTGGAATTCACCAACGCCGACCGTTACTTCCTCCGGACGCTGGGACTCAGAACCACGTTCTGAAAAGGGGCGACCCGCGTCAGTCGTTGAATCTGGCGGGCAGGCTCTCCGCCCCACCCCTCAACGCGGCGAGCACCTCCCTCTTCTCGTCAGCCGAATATCGATACACGGTGGCCAAAGCGCGCCCCAATGCCGTATCGGCGCGGATGTGCTCCAGAGCTTTCTGATCGAAGTGCGCGATCTCGCGCAGCAGATGCTCTTCGTTGAGTGTCAGCGGGGTCCCGCTCATGACGACGGCTTGAGTCTGTCCTTTCATCCCTTGCCTCCCAGAATCGCCGTGCACGGCGACAGCTGAGCACCATCCCACAGCAACCTCTTCGCCGAACCCGTGAAGACCCGGGCCCTGAATCCTAGGCAAAAACGGTTGGGCTCGGGCTGGCCGGGCTGTCGTCCATGTATGCCGGTGGTATCGTCTCGCGATATCAAGAGTCTAGTATAGTTCTGTTGCAGTCTCAGGGGACGCGGGCAATGCTATATCTAGATAGCGCTGAGTTCGGGTTAGCGCACGACCGTCCCGCTCCCGAACCGTGGCGGGTGACAGTGACGGTGCGGGAACGAAGAGAGGTGCACGCTGTGTTCCATCCAAAGGGCATTGCGTTTCTGCTGAGGGGTACGGTCCTGGCAACGCTGGCCAGCGTCTTTCCGCCCACGCTCTGCGCCCAGTGGTGGGGCCCGCCCGGCCATCCGATGGGTGCGGCGCCCGCCCTTATGGCGCCGCCAGCCCCGCCGACGGTAGCCGACTTCATGGCTGCTCCGGGAGCGGCCGCGGCGACTGCGCCGGGCGACACGCAGGGATTGACGGATTGTGAGCAAGAAAACAAGCCGGCGACCGGCTATTACGTTATCGGCCCCGGCATCGGAGCACCCGCCGCCTACGTGATCCCCCCGGCGATGTCGGTCCCGTGTGCCCGGGCGCCAGCGGCGGAGCGTGCCCGGGTCAGGCCCGGCACCGTGGCCCCAGGGACGCAGCCAGCTGAAAGACCTTCAGCACATCGGCACCGAAGAACGGAGGCCGTGCCCACCCGGATCACCAGCAAGGAAACGGCCACGGGCGAGATCCTGGTGGACGGCGCTGGAATGACCCTGTATGTCTTCGGCAGCGACCGGACCGGCCAGTCATTCTGTTACGCGGACTGTGCCCGAAACTGGCCTCCCGCGCTAGCCCCCGCCGACGCACAGGACCACGGCAACCTGTCCGTGATGGCCCGCAGCGACGGTCGGCGGCAGTGGGCTTACAAGGGACAACCGCTCTACCGGTGGGCGGGAGACAAGCGGCCCGGTGATATGACGGGCGACGGGCTCGGACAAGCGTGGGCCGTAGCGCGCACCCATTAACCCCAGTGCCCGCAACGCAACAGAAATGACGGGGGTACACGGACTGTTTGGCGGCAGGCCCGGAGGGAACAGAGCCGGGACGGCGCTTGGGAGCTACCGGGTACTCGCCTGCTTGTGCGCCTTGAGCTTTCTCGGCTCGGGTTGTAGCGCCCAGCGTCCGGTGCTGTACCCTGACAGCCACTACCAGCGCATGGGCAAGGCGAGAGCGGACAAGGATATCGACGCCTGTGTGGAGGCGGCGCGAAGCGGTGGATTTCATGAGAATCGTGCGTTAGGTGTTGCCAAGGAGGCAGGAGCCGGCGCGGCTGTCGGCGGCGCTGCCGGCGGCGCTTACGGCACGGTTCGCGGGGATGTCGGCAACCGCGCGGCAGCCGGCGCCGCAGCGGGCGGGGCGGCAGGCGCCGTGCGTGGCAGCCTGCGCTCGGGGGAGCCGACCCCGATACTCCGGCGCTACGTGGAACGTTGCCTTCGAGACAAAGGCTACGATGTCATCGGCTGGCGCTAGCGTCATTTCCCGCCCGAATTAATCCAGGACCGGAATCGTGGCAAGTCACGAGCCCCTGCGTCCTTCAGCGGCACTTGCGCCATCGCCTCCGCGGGCGCTGCCGGATTGACCTCGCGGGCGATGGCCCCGTCGCCTGGGCTGTCCAACCGCTGAGCGCCGCTCAAAAAGGCAAGCACGACAACCGCTCCAACAACCCAGGCCGCCAATAGGACGAACAGCAAACTCATACTCAGCACCTCCACTGTGAGCAAGTCCCTCGACCGCAGGCTATGTCTGTGGCACTGCCCATGCCTTGCCCGAGGACCGCAGTCAACCCGCGCCGCCGGCAGAGTGGCATACCTTGTGGGTGGGGGCGACGCTCTCTGGGTTCTCGAACACTGCACCAGCAAACACCGTTCCAAATCTTATCGAGTCTGTGAAGCTTCTACCGGCGCGCGACGGCCGCTGCCGGCAGACAGGTCAACACGGCCGGCGCGGGCTCCCCAAGCGCAAGCGACGACCGGTCCCGCTGACCATGAGCGTGCGGTTGCCTTGCTGGCCGGAGTCCTTGGGAAGCGAGGGCGAGCGAAGCCTGCCCAACGACGGCGCCCACGCCGGCGTTGCCCCGTCGCGGTGCGCGGCGCACCACATGCAGGCGACCGCTCGCGCTGAGCCCGTCTGGGCAAGGCTGCGGTGAGCGCCGAACAGGTGCTCATCACCGGGACTGTTACAGCCCATGGGCCTGGCGCTGTGGCTACCGGACCGCAGCCCCGTCAAGTGCGATTTCAGATATATTTACCTCATGTCGACGGGTTTGGATTCTGCAAGCGAAGGGAGTGCACGGTCATGACCAAGTTCGTAGATGTGGGAGACGCCCTCATCCACGTGGACCACATCAAACGTCTGCGACAGGTCAAAGGCACGTCCGGGCAGATCTCGTTTGTCGTGGAAACCCGGGACAGTGGCAGCAAGGATGTAGCCGCATCGCACTATCGAAAGATTAAGAAGGCGGGCACCTCGGTAACGCTGCCCGCCGGTGCCGAATTCGTCGCCGCCAGCTTTGCTCTGGACGAGGGGGTCCGATTCGAGGCTCACGTGGTGGGCTGGCATGTGGATTCAGAGGGCGATCCGTGGCCCATCGTACCGGGCGTGGACGCTCTCGACCTGGCACCGTACGAGGCCCTCGTGGTGCGGGACGCACAGACCGGCGCGACCGTCGTGTATACGGTGGAAGGACGCTGGAAAGAAAGCCCCAGCGTCTGGGACGATGCCCTGAGGGAAGTGCAGACCCACCTGGCCGAGCGAATTCACGCGCGCAAACAATCAGGTGACGACGAGGAGCTGGATCTGCAGATCTAGCCGGTCTCTGTCATCGACATGGGCGTCCAATACCGGCGCGCAGCGCACCGCCGGGCGCCAGCGAAAGCGGGCGGCTGACACGCGGTCGTGGCACAGGGGCTCGGTAACACGCGGCTGCGCCACCCCGGTACTTTGCGCAGGTGGACCCTGGTCTGGGCGGGCACGTCGATTATCATTCGCCACGACTGAGCGGAAACCGGTTACGAGTCGCGGAGACAGCCACGATCTGCCGGCACCGCAACTATTTTTCCAACAGGTTCACGACTGGAGACGTTCCACATGAGCGACGCGCTGAATTACCTGGTGAAGGCCAGGCCCGATGCCATGGGCGGTTACTTCAAGTTTCTGAAAGAAGCCGGCCAGCACCTGGACCCAAAAACCCGGGACTTGATTTCGGTGATCACGAAGGTAGCCGTGCAGACCGAGCCGGGCTTTCGCCAATACCTGTCCCGCGCGCTGAGGGATGGCTGCACAGCGAATGAAATACTTGATGCCCTGCTCATGGCTTTCCCAGTTCTCGGTCTCGCAAAGATCGTCTGGGCTACCGAAATCCTTCTCGACATGGACATCCCGGAGTTTCGGCCCGAGATGCTCGATGAAACCCCCCGCTGGCACGATGTGGCCGCCCTGGAGCAGGTTCCGGTGGGGCAGACGTCCTACTTCGACAGCGATGGTCGCAGCGTCTTTGTATACCGCAGCGATGCGGAGCTGCATGTCTATGACAGCCGCTGCCCTCACCAGGTGACGAACATACCGGAGCTGTCACTGGAGAATCAGAAGCTGACGTGCCCGAAACACCAGTGGGCCTTCGACATCGAGAGCGGGGAGTGCGTCGAGAAAGGCAATCGGCCGTTGAAGCGCTTCGAGTCCAAGGTCGAAGGTGCGAGACTGCTCGCCTACTGGTGATTCAGTCCCTGCCGGACCTGTGTACTGAACCATGCCGGCGGCCGCGCGAGGGCGCTCGCCGGCACCACCTCGGAAAGGCCCTGTGCCTGCGAGCACTCCTGCATACCGCTTGCGAAAAGGAAGCCTGAATGCAGTTTCTACACCCGGAACGAGACGCGCAGTTGGAGCTCGCCCTGGACGATGTATTCATCGTCCCGGGGTACTTCGACGGCAGTACACGGCTGGAGACAGACTTGAGCCCGGTGGATTTTCCTGGCAGTTCCCTGCCCCTGGTTTCGGCCAACATGAGTGCCGTGACGGGAAAGCGGATGGCCCAGTCCATGGCCCGCTACGGCGGACTCGGCGTCCTGCCCCAGGACATGGACCTGGCCACCGTAGAGAGAATCGTGGGCTTCATGAAACAAGCCACGCCTCACTATGACACGGCGCTTACGGTGTTGCCCGACGCAACCCTGCGGGACGTTCAGGGAATCATCCGCAAACGGGCCCACGACATGGTCGTGGTCGTCGACCAGAACCGCCGGCCTGTCGGCATCGTCACCCAGGCTGATCTGCGCGGAAAAGACCAGTACTCGCCGGTGGAAGGGGTGATGTCGCCCCAGCCGGTCACGATCCCGGAGGGCATGCCAAATCGGGACGCCTTCCGCCTTCTGGAGGCAAACCGAGTGAAGGCGGCGCCGGTGGTGGACGCCGGCGGGCAGCTGTGCGGCGTGCTTACCCGCAACGACGCGGTGCGCCTGGAGCTGGGCACACCGTCGCTGGATCCCGAGGGCCGGCTCATGGTCGCGGCCGCCGTAAGCATCGCCTCGAGTGCCCGGGACGTGGCGGCGCGGTTACAGGCGCAGGGAGTAGACGTCATCGTGCTCGACACGGCGCACGGACATCAGCGACGCATGCTGGACGCGTTGCGCGAGGTCAGAGCCGCGGTCGGGTCTGAGACCCCTATCGTGGCCGGCAACGTGTGCACCGTCGAGGGGGTTCGCGACCTGGTGGAAGCCGGCGCCGACGTGGTCAAGGTGAATATCGGGCCTGGAGCCATGTGCACCACCCGTATGCAGACGGGAGTAGGCCGCCCCACTTTCACCACCGTCCTTCACTGTGCCCGCGAGGCACGCCGCCTGGGCAAGCAGGTCTGGGCGGATGGCGGCGTCCGTGCGCCCCGCGACGTGGCCCTGTATCTGGCCGCCGGCGCCGCCCGGGTAATGGTCGGAAGCCTGCTGGCAGGCACGCTGGAGAGTCCGGGGGACGTGATGGAAGACCGCGAAGGCCTGCTCTACAAGGAGAACCATGGCATGGCCAGCGCGCGCGCCGTCAGCGAGCGCACTGCCGGGCTCGACAGCTTCGAGCGGGCCAGGAAATCCCTGTTCAGAGAAGGCATCTCCAGCTCTCGCATTTATATCACCGAGGGTCGGGACAGCGTAGGTCGCATTCTCACCGAGCTGCTGACCGGGCTTCAGTCGGCGTTCACCTACGTGGGCGCGGGCAACTGCGAAGAGTTCCACCGCAAGGCCGTCGTCGGCGTACAGGGCCCGGCGGGTTTCGTGGAGGGCATGCCCCGCAGCGAGATCCACCCCTGACGGACTTCGGCCAGAGGCACGCGCGCCGCCGACCGGGCTAGCCGGGCACAAGCTCTGCGACCACCCACCCGCCTCAACCACCGCGGCCATATGCCGATATTACTTAGTCGGAAGGAGCACAGTGAAAGCGGAGGCCAGGATGAGCACTCAAGACGCTACCCGGGCGCAGCTGTATGAAGATCGCCGCAAGGACGAGCGCCTGCCGACCAGCCTGACAGTAGAGATTCGCCGCCAGCGTCGCGACCGCGAGGCTTACGACGGCGAAGTGCTGGACCTTTCCCGGGGCGGCCTGGGCCTGCGCCTCGACCGGCGTGCAGAGCTGCAGGTGCGTTGGGCTTGCCAGGCCAGCTCCAGCAAGGAGCTGGACGTGCTCGTGCAGCTCCCCGGAGAAGCCGGCTCAGTTCCGGTCGAAGCGCGCTGCCGGGTGGTGTGGAGCCGGGACGCCGGTGACGACCGCTCCTGCATGGGACTCGAGGTCATCGAGTTTCTGGGCACTGGCCAGGAGACGCTGGAAGCGTTTCTCGCCGCGAATCTCAAGTAGCGGTCCACCGCCGCGCCGCGGCCGGCATCGACGCTCCCGCAGCGCAGCCGCACCGGCGTGTCCCCTCCCCCTGCCCGCCTTGTTAGATCGTACCGCAGAACCCCGCCGGCGACGCGTGATAAGCGGCATCCAGTGACAGGGCCGAGAACCTGCCACTCTGCCCGCCATCCCGAGCCGGTACCTAAAGGCCACCCAGGCGCCGACGCTAAGGATGGGTACATTCGGGGCATTCAAGGCTCGCACACGGCGGCGCACTCGTCACTAATGTGAACCCTGACCGTCTTTTCTCCATAGCAGCGGCGTAAACGGCTCAAGTTGTGGGGATGCAGCGCCGACATGGGCGGAGTGGAGCCGGGTTATAACGCAGCGCGGCCGACCGGCTCGCGGGGATGAGCAAACTACCAAACTGCCATCGTCGCAGTAACGTCTGGCCTTTACAGCTTACTTAATAAGGAACAACGGATGTCAAAGTTTCATCTTGGCATCAATCTGGGTCACGATCGAGCAGCGGCGCTCGTCTCCGACGGCGAGATCGTAGTCGCCATCCATCAGGAGCGGCTCGACCGCCGGAAACACAGTGTCGGGTTTCTTCATCAGTCCGCCGGCGATCCCACCCAGGTACAGCTTCCGGACGAAGCCATCCGTTACTGCCTGGAGTACAGCGGAATCAGCCTGAGCGAGGTGGCCTCCATCACGGCGAATATGCCAGGTGTGGACCATGGTCCCGAGATTCTGCGCCGGAAGCTGTCACCTGAGCTGGCAGACAAGGTGCTCCGCGTGCCGAGCCACCACCTGGCCCATGCGTATACCGCTTACTGGCCATCGGGGTTCGACGATGCGCTGATCCTTGTCGTGGATGCCTCGGGCAACGTCACGGAGGACCGGAAGACCGAGTCCTATACCCTCTACGAAGGCCGCGGCGGTCAACTGACCGAGCTCTACCGTCACTCGGTGCCGAGCCATCTCGCCTCTCTGTCGACACTGGGCTTCGTCTACGAATACGTCAGCCGCAAAGCCGGCTTCACGACCGAGGTCGGTACGGCGGTGTCCGTTCCCGAGGCGGGGAAACTCATGGGACTCGCCCCCTACGGCGCTCTACAGCCCCACTGGCAGCGTTGGTTCGAGATCCGCGATGACTCCTACGAGGTAGGCATTTCCGCTTACGACATCTTCCTCGAGATCGCGGCGCTGGAGAAACGTCACGACAACGGCGAGGGTAAACCCTACCTGCGCCCGTACCTGGTGGACCTGGCTTGCAAGGTTCAGACAGAGCTGGAGGAAGCCCTGCGTCACATCGTCGGGCGAGCCGTACGGGAGACAGGTCTGCGCAAAGTCTGCCTGGCAGGCGGCGTGGCACTGAACTCGGTGGCCAACTACAAGCTGCTCGCCGATCTGGGCCTTGAAGACATTTTCATCTTTCCGGCTGCCGGGGATGCCGGCGTGGCGGCGGGATGTGCCCTGTGGGCCAACGTGACCCAGGAGCCCAACTGCCAAAGGCACCAAATGCGCCAGGCCACCCTCGGGAAGGCGTACGACTCCGACGAGATCCAGAAGGCGATTACCCGCTTCGGTGCCGAGATCAAGGTGGAGGAGCTCACTCCGGAACAAGCCGTGGCGAGAACGGCCGAGGCGCTTTCAAAGGGCCATATTGTGGCGCGCGTAGAGGGACGCTGTGAGTTCGGTCCGCGTGCCCTCGGGCATAGGTCCATCATGGCCGACCCCAATTTCGCCGAGATGAAGGCAATCCTGAATGCGCGCGTCAAGTTTCGCGAAGCCTTCAGGCCCTTTGCACCTGTCATACCCGAGGAGAACATCTCGGAGGTTTTCTCCCAGAATATTGCCAGCCCCTTCATGCTGCTGGTTTCTCCCATCAAAACGGAATTCCACGAGAAGATTCCCGCGGTAACCCATGCGGACGGCACGGGTCGAGTACAGACAGTCACCGAAGCAGAGAATCCGTTCTTCTACGCCGTATGCAGGAAGCTGCCTGAGCTTCGAGACGGCCCGCCGGTGCTGCTCAACACGAGCTTCAACGTGGCCGGGCAGCCCATTGTGGAAACACCAGAAGAATCCATCAGCACTTTCCTGGGCACGGACATCGACTTTCTGTGCCTGGAGAATCTGTGGATTTCAAAACCGGGAGTGCCTGTCCTCAGCTACGAAGAGCACCT
>JASJBY010000120.1 GCA_030066245.1 Gammaproteobacteria bacterium | reverse complement strand
CCGCAGAGGCATAGCTGTAGCTATGTCTCAAGGAGGATCGGTCAAGATGCAAAGCCAGAGTGGGCCAAGAGCCGAATAGGACAGGCTGTTCACACGGAAGACCGGCTCGGTGAAGCCCATGCGTTGAATTTGCCAACATAATCTGCGCTCCGAGGTCCGCCTGGTGAGAAGTCCGGGCTAGACTTCTCCGGTCTGCCGACGCCATGAGGGAGACGTGCCCGACCCGCGTCGGTCTCGATAAGTTGTAACCACGGGGGGCACGGGGAGTTACGGAGGGTGAGTTCGGCAAACAGCGGCACGGGTCATGACTCCGGTTACACGCTTACAGCGCATGCACAGGGTTGCGCACTCCGATCGCCTTTACCCTCGCGCTCCCGTTAATCCGGCGATCCTTGCGCTTCAGGCCTTCGCGTCGGCGCCTTGATAATGTGGGTCTGCCATCTGATCGTCGAGACGCGCTGGCAGGAATCGCAGGATCTTTACGGCCAGGGCGACCGCAATAAGCGCCATGGCGAAACCGCCTATGCCTAAAAGAAACTCGGGCAAGCTGGGGACGTAGTCGACAATCTGACCGTCGAAGAAGGCGCTGGAGACCACCTCCTTGTCCGGGAACATCTCCATGGGGTAAGCCTGTCCGCCGATTATGGTGACGTACATCTGCCCCAAGCCACCGACCACCACCAGCACGGAGGCGACCGCTATGCTCGCCCAGGACTTGCCCCAGGTCGGATGATAGATGAGCACCAGCGGCACGATGCTGCCCAGGACAACCTGCACCCACCAGAAAACCTGCGTGTACATGCCCCCATCAAGCAGCATGAAACGCTCGAAGCCAATGTCCTTGGCCGTGTACAGGTTGGTGATGTGATAGACCACCACGAAATAGAGCACGGCAGCGACGAACACGCCCAACAGATTCTTCAAACGCAGGACCACCAAATCGCCGAGCGGTCGCCCCGTCCACCGATAGCTCGCCATCAACACCAGCAGAAATATAGCGAGGCCATAGGCGAAAGACATAATGATGAACATGGGTGCCAGCAATGCGGTGTCGTAGGCCTGGCGGGCAACCAGGAAGCCGAAGATGGAGCCGGTACCGGTGGTCAGGATAAGACGCCACAGGAAAGCGAAGAAGCCCACCGGCTTGGCATAACGGTTCATGCGCCGGTCCATCATCATCCACAAGTACACGCCGACGATAAGCAAAAAGCCGTTGTACAGAAAGATGTTCCAGGCGAAGATGGATTTGAAGTTGAAGAACGTCATGGCCACGATCAGACGGTCCGGACGACCCAGATCCAGCACCAGGATAGCCAGGCCACCCACCAGCAGCATCATGGCCAGGAGCGCCGAAAGCGGTGCCAGCGGCTTGTATAGGGTGCGGCCGAACACGGAGCTGATGGAGGCCACGTTGAGGGCGCCGGACGCGGCGACGATGAGGAACACCGCGAACACGTGGGGCATGCCCCACACGATCTGGTTGTTCATCCCGGTCACCCAGTGACCGTTATGCTCCATGTAGTAGGCGGCGCCCAGGCCCGCCACGACCAGAAAACCCAGAACTGCCAGCAGGCCGTAGTAGCCGGTGCTTCGCCCTTCAATCTCGGTATAACGTATGCTCTTCATCTTCGCTGGACCTTTGTTTAGTCCGTGCCCGATGTGTTGGGCCCCGGTCGCCCAGGACTGTTTGCAGACTGCTCGACGCTAAATTCCCTGATACCGCACGCCCGTGTTGAGGGCCAAATCCTCCCGAATCTGCCGCGTCGCGACACTGGCCAGCGCCGTTGAAAGCTCGCTGTTCGGGTCGCTCATGTCTCCGAAGAGCAGAGCCTTGTGGCCGTCCTTGTCGCAGGCTTCAACACAGGCGGGATTGGGATTCCCCTCATCCAGGCGATGCACGCAGAAATTACAGCTCTCCACGCAGCCCTTGCCTCGCGGGTTGTGGGCAACCTGATCATCGAGCGCTTCATGGACCAGGGATCTGGCCTTGTACGGACAGGCCATCATGCAGTAGCGGCAGCCGATGCAGATATGCCGGTCCACGAGCACAATGCCGTCGGCGCGCCGGAACGAGGCACCGGTTGGACAGACGTCAACGCAGGGCGGATGCTCACAGTGTTGACACATAACCGGCATGCGGGTCTCGCGGCCGGTTGCGCGGTCCCGAAGCGTCACCGTGCGTATCCACTGGGGGTCGGTCGTCGGCCGGCCACGGCTGGAGATGCCGTTCTCTTCGTGACAGGCCTCGACGCAGGCACGGCAACCATCGGCACACTTGTTCGCGTCGACGAGCATTCCCCAACGGTTCTCGCTGGTGACAGCCTGGTCCTCCGGTTTGGCTCCGGCTACGTTGAACAGTGTCAGTCCCGGCGCCACGGCCAGCGCGGCCGTGGCCGCGGCTGCGGTGCCCAGGAAATTTCGACGCTCCTGATCGGGTTGTCTCGAACGGTCACTCATCTTGCTTCAACCCTCACAAGCCGGCTACTTGCCCGGCGTGGTTGCATGGCACTGAAAGCAGTCCATGGACACGGCAGCATAGCCGTGGCAGCTGTTACAAAACTGGCCCGGCGCATTCACCGGGACATACTCGCCTCCGTCGTCCTTGACCGCGTGGCATTCAATGCAGCCTTTAAGGCTGTGCTGCTTGGTGCGGATACCTTGGTGGACCGTGCCGTCACGCTGGTGCTTAAGAAACTCCATGTGATCGCGGCGCATGACATCCGTGGGTTCCACGCACTGATCCCCCTTCCCCTTGACGATGTTCGGCAACGGGGTTCGCGGCTCGGCGACGGCCGGCATCGCCAGTGCCCCGAGCAGCAAAGCCAGTGCGGCGTTGAGGAGGCAGGTTCGCAGGTGGTTCATAGTAGCTACCGTATCAGTCACCCATGCCCATCTGGATATAGCCGGTCGGACATACGTCGGCGCAGATGTGACAGCCGATGCAACGGTCATAATCCGTGGCCACATACCGTCCGGTGGTGGACTGGTCCTTCTTGACCCTGAAGACCGCGTCCTGGGGGCAGAAGATCACGCAGTTGTCGCACTCGAAGCACATGCCACAGCTCATGCAGCGATTGGCCTCCGCGACCGCCTGCTCCTCCGTGTAGGTAACGATCCGCTCCCTGAAATCACCCAGCACCTCGTCGGCGCTGATGTGGATCTCGTCGCGGCGGTTACGTGCCTCGAATCCGAAGTGCCCCAGAAACAGCTGCTCGTGGGGAATGATCTGATGTGCGGCGCGGTCCTCGTAGTTGTGAACCGCATAATTGCCTGCCGAGGTACCACGCAAATCCCCTCGTTCCGCTCGCTCGAAACGCTCAGGCTCCAGCTGCGCCTCCTTAAGCTTGTTGAGAAGATCAAAATGATGCACGTCCACCTTCGGCCGTTTGAGCATATCCTCGTGCTTCAGGTAGTGATCGATGCTGTCCACCGCCACGGCGGCCTGGCCGATTGCCGTGGTCAGAAGGTGGGGTCGAACAATGTCACCGGCCACGAAGTGGCCCGGACGACCCTTTACCTGGTAATGGGAATCGCAGTCGATGAACCCGTAGCCGTTGTCGAGCCCCTCGAGACCGGTCATCTCACCACGCTGACCGATGGCGGATACAACCACGTCGCACTCGATGGTGAACTCGGTGCCTTCTTTCGGAACCGGCTTGTTGCCGTCCATTTCACACTCACAGTAGCGCAGTCCCACGGCACGGCCCTGGTCGTCCTTCAACACCTCCAACGGCATAACGCTGCCTTTGATCTCCACGCCTTCACGCAGCGCGTCGGTGACCTCATGCTCGGCCGCCGTCATGTTCTCCACGGGAAACAGCGACGTCAGGGTGACCGTGGCCCCCTCACGGCGCGCTGTCGAGGACACATCGTGGGCCGTGTACCCCATGATCACATTCTCTGGGCGGTCCTTCTCATGACTCTCGGCAATATGGCCCAGACGGCGTGCGACGGAAGCCACGTCGATGGACGTATCGCCCCCGCCGATTACCACGACTTTCTCGGCCGCCAGCTGCAGCTGGCCCTTGTTGAATGCGCGCAGGAAGTCCACGCCGGTGAGGCAGTTCGGTGCATCGGCACCCGGCACCGGGATATGCTTGCCGCTGTGGGTGCCGATGGCCCAGAAGATGGCATCAAACTCCTTCTCCAGCGCATCCATGCTGACGTCCCGACCGACGCGGGTCTTCGTCTTGGCCTCCACCCCCATGTCCAGGATGCGGTTTATCTCCCCGTCGAGGACGTCGCGCGGCGTTCGGTAGCCCGGAATGCCGTAACGCATCATGCCGCCTAGCTCCTCGTGCTCGTCGAATACCGTGGCACCGTGGCCAAGGCGGCGCAGCTGATAGGCCGCGGCCAGGCCGGCCGGTCCACCGCCGATGATGGCCACCTTCTTGCCGGTCTCCTGCTCCGGCTTGGCGAAGGCGAGCTTGTTGGCCAGTGCCGTGTCGCCTATCCACTGCTCGACCGCATTGATGCCCACGTGGTCCTCAACGGCGTTGCGATTGCAGCCGTCCTCGCAGGGCGCCGGGCAAACACGCCCCATGATCGAGGGGAACGGATTGGCGCTGGTGGAGCGTCGGAAAGCATACTCCGCCATGCTCATGTCACCACTGGGCTTTTCTATGCCACGCACAATCTGCAGCCAGCCCCGGATGTCCTCACCAGCAGGACAGCTGCCCTGACAGGGCGGCGTCTGGTGCACGTAGGTAGGACACTTGTGCGACTCGTCGGCCTCGAAGATCATTTCCTCCCAGCGCTTCCACTCAGTGTCTCCATCCTCGAACTTGCGGAAAGTCAGCTTCTTGCTCAGGTCTTCAGTGCTGGTCGCCATGATGCCTCTCCTGTACCGATATCCGGGTTTGCTCGTTCTGGAGCTCCCCGCGGTCTGTTTCTGTTACTGTTCGTTGTTGGCGAGGACGATCGCGTTGCTCACCAGCTGGTGTACGCTGACGATCATATCCATGCCGAATCCGTAATAGGGAATCACCTTGGTGAACTGACTTTTGCAAATGGCGCAGATCGCCGCCATGTGGGTGACGCCATCGTTGTCGACCACCTGCTTGAGTGCTTCCATGCGTGGCAGCGCACCCTTCACCCGCAGCTCCATGAGGTCATCGGTGAGCAGCCCTCCACCCCCACCGCAGCAGTAGGTCGCGTCGTGGATGGTGTCCGGTGGCATGTCGACGAAGTTGTTGCAAACGGCCTTGATTATCTCGCGAGGAATGAAAAACTGGCCGCCGGGCGAATCGCCCATGCGGCTGGCGCGGGCGACGTTGCATGAGTCGTGATACGTCAGCACCATGTCGTCATTGGCGGAAGGATCCAGCTTCAGGGCACCCCGTTTGATCAGGTCGTGGGTGACTTCGCAGATGTGCTGGGGCACGGGGTACTTCGGGTCGAGAAAATCGAAGGGTCCGGCCAGAGTATTGAGAAAGCTGTAGGCGACGCGCCACGCGTGCCCACATTCGCCGAACACGATGCGCTTGACCCCAAGTTCCAGGGCCGCCTCTCGAACGCGCATGGACACGCGCTGCATATTCTCATAGCTGCCGATAAACATGCCGAAGTTGGCTGCCTCAGAGGCATGGGAGCTGAGCGTCCAGCTGATCCCCGCCTGATGGAAGACCTTGCCGTAGCCAATGAGCCCGTCCACGTGGGGCTCGGCGAAAAAATCCGCGGATGGCGTGACCAGCAGAACCTCGGCACCCTTCTCGTCCACCGGATATCGGACTTTCACACCGGTGTCTTCCTCGACCTCTTCCTCGAGTCCTTCGAGGGTGTCTACCAGCGCGGGCTCCGGCAGCCCGAGGTTATTGCCTATCTTGTAAACCTTGCCGATGATCTCGTTGCAATACTTCTGGCCCTGACCCACTGCGTCCATGATCTCTCGCGCCGCCATGGAGATCTCGGCCGTGTCGATGCCGTAGGGACAGAAGACCGAGCAGCGCCGGCATTGAGAGCACTGGTGGTAGTAGCTGTACCAGTCGTCCAGAACCTCTTTGCTCATGTCCACCGCACCCACCAGCTTGGGGAAATACTGGCCAGCAAGGGTGTAGTAGCGACGGTAGACCTGGCGCAGCAGATCCTGCCTCGCCACCGGCATGTTCTTGGGGTCCGAGGTGCCGAGATAGTAGTGGCACTTGTCGGTGCAGGCCCCGCATTTCACACACGAGTCCAGATACACCTGGAGTGAACGGTACTTGCCCGTCAGCTCACCGAGCTTCTTGACCGCGACGTCTTCCCAGTTGTCCACCAGCTCACCGGGGAAGCCCAGCGGCTCCTGGAAATTCGGCTTGGCCACGAACGGCGCGCTGTGGGACATCACCCCCGGCTGCACCCTGGGGATGACGGGGATTTCTTTCGGTTCCGGTATCTCGAAGTCAGCCATAGTCACTTCCTTCGTTTACGCGCCCTCGCCCAGCGGCTGGCACTTATTGCTGGCCACCCGACTCCAGCTTTGCAGCCCACGGCGCAAGATGGCGCCGCTCACGCGGATTGTCCACCTGATTGCGCGAGGGACTGAAGAAGACCCCGGGCGCATGCAGCAGCTTGCTGAACGGGAAAATGATCATCAGCGCCGCCACCAGTGTAAGGTGCAGCACCAGAATTGGGTCACCAGGCAGCGGCTGCATGTTCAGCCAGTCGAAGTACATCAGACTGAGCAGGAAGGCCTTGAGGGCTATGATGTCCGTGTGAGTCACGTAAGTCATCAGTGCTCCGGTGGCGCCGATTCCGATGAGCAACGCCAGCATCAGGTGGTCGGAGGGGGCGGAAATGTATCGCACCCGGTCGACCAGCAGGCGTCTCGCCCACAGACCTGCAAGACCGGCAAGCATGGCGAACGCGCCGTATTTGCCGAAGGGCTGAATGAGTTCGACCCACCACCATACGGGCTCGATGAAATAACGTAGATGTCGGGCGAGCACCAGGAAAAGGCCGATGTGAAACATCCAGCCGAAGATCCAAGTCCATTTGCTCGAGCGGAACAGGCTTTCGAAGAATACCAGTTCCCGCCCCATGCGGAAGACCACGCCGGTAGTGGTGGTTGGCGCCGGCGTGGTGGGTATTTTCAACGGTGCCGGAGTTGTCCAGTACTGCCGGATCTTAAAGGCTAGACCGGCCACCAGGATGATGAACGCGGCGTAAAAGATAAAGGCGTAAAGGACTGTCAGAAACATAAGCTTCCGGACCTCTGAGTGCTGAACACTCGCGGCCGTGGTAGCCGCGGGAGCCCTGTCGCGAGCGTCCCGCGCCCCTGGCCGGTGTGTGCGATTAGACGCAGCCGGTCGGCTTCGGCAAGCCGGCGTACTTACAGGCCTGCTTTGCAGGGCCGTATGGGAACAGCTCGTACAGATACTTGCTATTGCCCTTGTCCTTGCCGAGCTTTTTGCCGATGGCCTTGGTCAGAACACGGACTGCCGGGGCAATCTGGTACTCGTCGTAGTACTCACGCAGGAAGTTAATCACTTCCCAGTGGTTGTCCGTCAGCTCGCAGTCGTCTTCCTTGGCCATCACCGTCGCCAGATCAGGCTCCCATTCGTTCAGGTTTGCCAGGTAACCCTCTTCGTCTGTCTCGAAGGTCTTACCATTAACTTCAATAGGCATTGTGCGTCCTCCAGATAGGAAAATTACATAACAAGCTCAGGGGTCAAAGCCAGGCCTGAACCTTGTCGTTCTCAGCGGCGAGATCCACAAACCCGCCGTAGTCGACCACAGTGATGCCATCGATGACCTGGCCTTCGTCGAGGCCGCGGGCCTTGATGTCGGGACCGAGCACATAGAGCTTCTTGTCACCAGCGGCGGCCTTCATCTTCGCTTCGACCTCGGTGCCCTTGATGGCCGCGTAGACGCCGTCCTCGATAAGCAGAATGGCGCTACCCGCTTTCGCCAGGCGCATACAGGTGTCCAGCGAATTCTTCTCGAAGGGCGATTTGTTAACCGTATGCAGCATTGGTTCGTTTCTCCCTCTTCAGAAGCTCAGTATGACTTCCTGATCTTCCATCAGCTCGGCCAGCTGCTCCGTGCTCAGCACTTCGACCGGCACCACGAAGTCCTCCTCGGTCAATCCCCGAGCATCCATCGATGCCTTGTCCACATAAAGCTTCTCCACGTCGTACATCTCCAAGGCGCGGTAGGTGGGCGAGAAGTTCTTCATGTCCACGTCCTTGGTATCCTGGCCCTTCTTGAGCTGATACACGCCGTCGTCGACGAACGCCATGCTCACGTCCTGCTCGAACGCCGCGCCGATCAGAACGACCTCAAGGGACTCCAAGGCATAGACGCTGCCGTAGGGAGCCCGGCGGTTCACATAAAGAAATTTTTTTATGGTCCCACCTTCTTCCATCATCTCGTCTTCGTTCATCTTTCCCTCCCCCGTGTCAGTCGCCGAAGACCATCAGGCGGTCGGACTGAATACCCGCTTCGATCAACTGACCGAGGCCGGAGATGCGAAACTGCGGCGCAATATTCGTGGCGTCCTTTCCCTGGCGCTTCATCTCGTCATCGTCCACGATACCTCGCCGCTGGGCTGCGGCCACACACACAACCAGATCGAGCTTGTACTTTTCAGCCAGGTCGATCCACCGGTTGGTGATGTGACGATCGTCCTGTGGCGGGGTTGTCAGGCGGGTGCCGTTGTTCACCCCGTCATGGTAGAAGAAGACACGGAAGACCTCGTGTCCTTTCTCCAGCGCCGCTTTGGTGAATTGGTAGGCGGTATCGGACGCCTGGTGCTGATACGGCCCTTCGTTAACCTGGATTGCAAACTTCATCGCGACAACTTCCTTCTATTCTGGCTTCAGAAACGGATATGCGTTGAAGCGTTGAGACTCCTGCGTGCCCCGCGCCAGTTGTCGATGTGAAACTTGGTGAACGGCAGGTTGGTCATCTCGAAGAATCTGGGCCAGCCGATGCGCTCGATCCAGTCGTTGATTCGCTCCCAGTCCCTGGCGTCCGACTGGTAGGCCTTGAGAATCCGCTTGACGATGGCGGTTGCTTCCGGCCAGCGCGGCGGGTTGTTGGGGATGCCTGCGGCCACCAGCTTCTGGAAAGTCGGCTTACTGCGCGCGTTGGAATGGTTGCCTCCGACCCAGATGGACAGCTTGCTGTGCTCGGGATCGTTGATCTGCATGGGCGGACACGGCGGATAGCAGGCGCCGCAGCAGATACACTTCTTTTCGTCCACCTCCAGGGAAGGCTTGCCGTTCACCAGCGCCGGACGGATTGCGGCCACCGGGCAACGGGCCACCACCGACGGGCGCTCACACACGTTGCCCACCAGATCATGGTTTATCTTCGGCGGCTTGGTGTGCTGGACGTTGATGGCGATGTCACCCTGACCGCCGCAGTTGATCTGACAGCAGGAAGTGGTGATATGCACCCGGTTCGGCATGTTGTTGCCTCGGAAGTCGTCGATGAGCTCATCCATCATCGCCTTGACCACGCCGGAGGCATCAGTGCCCGGGATGTCGCAATGCAGCCACCCCTGGGTATGGGAGATCATGGCGACGGAGTTCTTGGTGCCGCCCACCACGAAGCCTTCGCCTTCCAGTGCGTTGATCAGCGGCTCCACCTTGGCTTCGTCTTCCACCATGTATTCGATGTTGCTGCGGATGGTGAAGCGCACGTAACCGTCCCCATACTTATCGCCGATGTCGCACAGCTTGCGCAGGGTGAAGACATCCAGGATGCGCTGCGTGCCGGCTTTGACGGTCCAAATCTTGTCGCCGCCGTGGGCCACGTGAAGCAGAACGCCGGGACGCGGATGCTCGTGATACTTCCACTGTCCGAAATTCTTGCGCATCACCGGGTGCATGTACTGAAAACCGTCCGGTGCGCCGCTCTCGATGGGGGTGCGGTGCTGTTGAGCCATGGTTACCTCCCAATAAAGCTCGTCATGCTAATCTTCGCTCGGGACATGCCCATCGGGCACACCCCGTCAGTATCCAGGGATAGCCCGGCCGACGTCAGCCCGCAGCCGCCTCGGCCTTTCGCTTGAACCACTTCTCGGCTTCCTCCTCCCACGTGTCCATGCGCACGTAGGAGCTGCGCCGCGGCTCGGCGACCATGTTCGGATCCACCTCGAGGCCGATACCCTCCAGGAAGTTGACCAGACCGATGCGCTCGATCATCTCGCCGGTGCGCTCGTGCTCCAGCGCGTTCTCCGCGAAGAAGTCAATAGTCTCCTCGGCAATCTCGACGATGCGCTCGTAGTCCTCTTCACTATCCATTTTCATGAACGGCACCACGACGGTACCCATCAGGTCCCCGATTTTGAGTGTCCGCTTGCCGCCGATGAGAACCGTCACGCCCTTGTCATCGCCTGGTGACAGGGCCTTGACCATGACATTCAGACAGTGCATGCAACGCACGCAGTTGCGGTTGTCCACCTCGAGCGTGTCGTCGTCGTTAAGGGACATGCAGTTGGTGGGGCAACGACTGATGACGTTGTCGATCACATACTTGCGGCCCTTCTTCTCGACGAAGGCCTTAACCTCCTCCTGGTCTACCTTCATCTCGTCGCGCCAGGTACCGATGACCGCGAAGTCTGCCCGCTCAATCGCGTTCTGGCAGTCGTTAGGGCATCCCGAGACCTTGAACTTGAACTTGTACGGCAGAGCCGGCCGGTGCACGTCGTCCGTGAAGTTGTTCACCAGCGAGCGCATGATGGCCTGCTCGTTGCAGCAGGACTGCTCGCAACGGGCCGCACCCACGCAGCACATGGCGGTGCGAACACAGGGACCAGCACCGCCCAAATCAAAGCCGTAATCGTTAATCTCGTCGAAGAAGTGCTGGGTGCCGGGCGTGTCGGTGCCGATGAACATGATGTTCCCGGTCTGGCCATGGAAGGTGACCAGTCCAGAGCCCCATTTCTCCCAGCTGTCGCCGAGCTGGCGTAGGATGTCGGTCGTGTACATGTTCCCTGCCGGCGGCTGGACACGCAGGGTGTGGAATTCCTTGGATTCCGGGAATTGCTTGCCGACCTCGGAGAATCGCGGAATGATCCCGCCGCCGTAGCCGTACACGCTGACCGTGCCCCCTTTCCAGTAGCCTTTGCGGGTCTCGTAGGAATGCTCCAGCTGGCCCAGCAGGTCGTTGGTCACCTTGTTGATGCGCTCATCTGGGTGCTCGTCGCGCAAGCGCTTGATGCCCGAAATGAAGCTCGGCCAGGGGCCGCTCTCAAGCTGGTCGAGCATCGGGGTATCGTGCTTCTTGATTGCCATGCATTCTCTCCTTCGATTTGAACTTGGGATGGTCGACCAGGGCGGTCAAGTGCCGCTGGTCCGACACTGCAAGCTGTGAAAGCCGTACCGGCGCGTCCGGTAGATGGCGAAGTCTAATTCAGCTCTCCTCTCGGAAAACACCTCACCGATGGGATGGGCTCCGTGCCGGGGTATATCCCTTTTGGGATAGGCGAAGACCTTGACAGCGATACCCCGGTTTACTCCTGAGAAGAGAAGTGGGTGAAATAAAACTCCGGCATCGTTTGCAAGCCAAGAAATGCGTCTCAACTGTCCCCTGCCGCGTTTTTCTTGCCGATTAACAGCAGGTTGCGCGCTACAACCTGGTATTCGGCAAGCAGGCACGTGTTAAATTAAAATATTATTATCTTCTAGCGAGCTAATTCGAGTCAACGACTTGAGCGCGACAACACCATGGAGCGCATGGGCGCAGGGTCGAAACCCCTTCGACCTGGCCCAGCGTGAGACTTATCTCCGCTGGCGCGACCGCAAGTTCGCCGATCTGCGGACCGCCGGGGACAACCTGGTGGTGGAGATCGCTGATCCGCTGGAACTGAGCGAGGGCGAGCGCTCCGCCCTGCTCACCCTCTGCCGCCGTGCCAACATGGCGATCTATGCCTGCTCGCGGCCGCCCGGGAGTCCCAAGGCGGCGGTGCGGCGGCTCGGACGCCAGTTGGGCTTACGTCGGCTCGACCACAACCTGTGTGCCGACGCCGACGGCATCGCCTCCCTGCACAACGTGACCGAGGGCCGACCACAGGAGTACATCCCGTACAGCAATCGCCCCATCCGGTGGCACACAGACGGCTATTACAACCCAGCCGCGGAGCAGGTCCGCGCCTTCGTGTTGCATTGCGTCAGCGACGCAGTCACAGGGGGAGCCAACCGACTGCTGGACCCGGAAGCCGTGTATGCCTTGCTGCGTGACCGAGACCCGGCCTACGTGGAAGCCTTGATGCGGCCGAACGCCATGACCATCCCTGCAAACAAGGAAGGCGATTCGGTGTTGCGACAGGCCCAGTCCGGACCCGTGTTTTCCATCCACCCGGAAAGCGGCAGTCTGCACATGCGGTATACGGCTCGCACCAGATCGATTGCCTGGGCAGCAGATGCGCTGACGCGGGAGGCCGTCGCCTACCTCGAATCCTTGCTCAACAGCGACCTTCCGTACATTTTCCGTTACCGACTACAGCCAGGCCAGGGCGTCCTGTGCAACAATGTT
>JASJBY010000119.1 GCA_030066245.1 Gammaproteobacteria bacterium | reverse complement strand
CGGGCGCCCGCCTCAGCTCGCGCGCCCCCAGCGACCAGCTCGCCATCGTTGCCATAGACCGCCCGACTATCGACGGCGTGGGCCGGTGGCCGTTGCCACGGGTGGCCTACGCGCAGCTGATTGAGCTGCTTCGGCAAGGCAATGCCAAGGTCGTGGGCGTAGCGGACCCGTTGGTGGCACCCGAACGGGAACTGGGGCTCGACTACATCACGGACTTGGAGGAGTTCTATCTCACCTCCAACATGGCCCGCAGCGTGCCGACCGAGATCGAGCGGATCGACGAGGAGCTGGTGCGCGCCGCCTACAGCGGTTCGAGCCGGAATAACGCCAACGAAGACGCTGCGGCGTTGCGAAAGGTGCATCAGCTGTTTGCGCAATCGAGTCTGGCCGGCGAGCTGGAACAGGAGATTGTGACCCTTGGCGCCAAGCTCGCCGAGGCTGCGACGGCTTTAAACCCCGACCTGAGGCTCGCTGACAACCTGCGCTCAGCAGGCAATACGATGCTCGGCATGGCATTTGAAAGCGGCGCGTCAGCGGTTGATGCGGGACAGAGGCTCCCGGAGTACGTCCTCCGCAACGGCCTCTTGAACGTGGTCGACAGAGTGGGCGCCGTCAGCCACCGTTGGTTCCCACCTGCTCCGCCCGCCGCCCAGCCACCGCTTCCCGAGTTGGCGGTGGCTGCCGCCGGCATTGGCCACCTGGGTTTCAACCCGGGACCGAAAGACCGCCTGCGCGCTGAACCGCTGGTGCTCCTGCACCACGACACCTATCTTCCCTCTCTGGCACTTCAGCTCGCGGCGCGCAGCCGCGACCTGGGTCTCGACGAGATCCAGGTGCTGCTCGGCGAGGGAGTTCGATTGGGGGACGTGACGGTCGCAACCGACTCGAAGCTGCAGATGCGTACCTATTACTACGGCAATCAGGCCGGCAAGCCGCCGTTCCCCGTAGAATCGTTCCACGACGTGGTCACTGGCAGAATCCCGGCGACCCGGTACCGGGACAAGATTGTCCTCGTGGGTACGACCGTCGACAGCCTGGCTCCGTCGCACACGACCCCCGTATCGGCTGCCATGCCGGCAGTAATGCTACTCGCTCATTCCGTATCGACGCTGCTTAACGGCGACTTCTTTCTCGTCCCTGCATGGCATGCCCTGGCGGAGTACGGCGTCTTTCTGTTGGCGACCCTGTACATAGCGTTGGCCTTCCCGTGGATGAACGCCCGCCTGGGCGCAGCCGCCACCGCGGCGCTGGTCATCGCCCTGCCGATAACGCAGCTGGCTCTCATGGCTGCGAAGGGGCTGGTGCTCGAACTCATGGCACCCGCCGCGCTGCTCGTGGTCGGGTCTCTGGTGCTGACGGCGAAGCGCGCTCTTCTTCCGGCGGCGGGCAGCCTCAAGTCGGAAGCAGGGTCGGCCGAAAGTAACCGTATGTTGGGACTTGCGTTTCAGGGTCAAGGCCAGCTGGACATGGCCTTTGACAAATTCCGCAAGTGCCCGCTCAACGATTCCACCATGGACCTGCTGTATAACCTGGGACTGGATTACGAACGGCAACGCCAGTTCGCCAAGGCCGTGTCGGTCTATCAGTACATGTGCAGCCATAACGCCAAGTTCCGGGACATAGAACAGCGCATGACCCGAACCCGCGTTCTGGAAGAAACCGTCATGTTCGGTGCGCTCGGTGTCGCCCCGACGCCAGGACTGCACATTGCCAGCGGCGGTATAGAAAAGCCCATGCTGGGGCGCTACCAGGTGGAGAAGGAGTTGGGCAAGGGCGCCATGGGCGTCGTTTATTTGGGTCAGGACCCGAAGCTGAACCGAATCGTGGCCATCAAAACCATGGCCCTTTCGCAAGAGTTCGATGAGGACGAGCTGGAAGATGTGAAGGAACGTTTCTTCCGCGAAGCAGAGACCGCCGGCCGGCTTACTCACCCGAACATCGTCACCATCTACGATGCCGGCGAAGAGCACGATCTGGCGTACATCGCCATGGAGTTTCTAGACGGTGAGGATCTGGTGCCTTACACCAAGCCGGGAAACCTGCTGCCGCTGCGCACGGCGCTGGAAGTCATGGCCAAGGCCGCGGACGCGCTCGACTACGCGCACGCACAGAATGTGGTCCATCGGGACATCAAGCCCGCCAATGTGATGTACGAAGCGGCGACGGGCAAGATGAAGATCACCGACTTCGGTATCGCCCGCATTACCGATGCCAACAAGACAAAGACCGGCATGGTCCTGGGCACGCCGTCCTATATGTCACCCGAACAGTTGGCCGGCCAGAGGGTGGACGGTCGCTCGGACCTGTTTTCCCTGGCGGTGATGCTGTTTCAGCTGGTGACAGGCTCCCTGCCGTTCCAAGGCGACTCCATGGCGACCCTGATGCTGAAGATCGCCAACGACGACCATCCGGACGTCACCAGTCTCCGCACCGGTGTACCACCCTGCATCAAGCCCATAGTCGACAAGGCGTTGAGCAAGGACCGCAACAAGCGGTACCAGCGCGGCCAAGAAATCGCACAAGATCTGCGCGCTTGTGTCGCAAAGATCCCAGTAGATGCTGGAAGCTGAAGATGAGTCTGCGCGGCAAGCTCGAGATGGCCGGCAGTTCCGACGTCGGCCTGAAGCGCAACCACAACGAGGACAGCATAGGCAGTGACGCCGGCATGGGTCTCGCCGTGTTGGCCGACGGAATGGGCGGCTATCGGGCGGGCGAGGTCGCAAGCGCAATTGCAATCCGAGTCGTGATGGAAGAGCTGCGCAAGGCCCTGGTTAGGAATGCACCGGCGGAGTTGGACGAGGAGACCGGCTACGCTCACGGTACCTTGATGGTTCAAAACGCAATGGCCAAGGCGAACCAAGTGATTTTCCAGACAGCCAAGAGCCAGCCCCAGTGTAAAGGCATGGGCACGACGCTGACGGCGGCCCTGTTCTTCGACAACCAGATGGCCGTGGGTCACGTGGGCGATTCACGGCTTTATCGGTTGCGCAACGACGAATTTGAGCAGCTCACAGTGGACCACTCGCTGGTCCAGGAACTCACCGACAAGGGCTTCTACAGCCCCGAGGACGCCAAGCGCTCGATCCAGAAGAATCTGGTGACCCGGGCCATGGGCGTGGAGTCCCAGGTAAGAAGCGACCTGTACCAGGAGGACGCGCTGCCGGGTGACGTCTTTTTGTTGTGTTCGGATGGCCTGACGGACCTTGTGGAGGACCGGCAAATCCACTTAACCCTCAACAAATATAGTGCTAACCTTGAACAGGCGGCCCAGCAGTTGATTCAACTGGCAAACCAGAGTGGAGGGACGGACAATATCTCGGTCATCGTCGGCCGGGTACTCAAGCCGTTTTCGGGAAAAGGGCGCCCGAGCTGGTATTCCGAAGTCGTGAATTGGTTTGGCTGAGTCAGCGGATAGGACAAGAGATGACCGCAAAGTTGGTTCTGAGTTTGAATGGGGCAGTGCTCCGGGAATTTCCTTTGAGCAAGGAAAGGATCACCCTCGGCCGCAAGCCCGAGAACGACATCCATATCGATAACCTGGCGGTCAGCGGGCAGCATGCGTTGATTATCACCATACTGAATGACTCGTTCCTGGAAGACCTGGGAAGCACGAATGGGACTTTCGTCAACGGCAAGCTCATCAAGAAGCACGCCCTACAGAACGGTGACGTGATCGCCATCGGCAAGCATGAGCTGAAATACATCAACCAGAACGCGACCGCGGGCGACGCCGATTTCGAGAAGACCATGATCATTCGCCCCGGCATGGCCAACGCTTCCGCGGCGGCCGTGCAGAAGACGACGGAGAAGGCCGAGCAGGTGGCCGCAGCCACTCCCGGCCACGACGTCAACGTCTCAGAGGAGCAACTGCCCCTGGGCAAGGTCCAGGTGCTGAACGGCCCGGCAATGGGCAAAGAACTGGTGGTGAAGAAGCCCCTCACTACGCTGGGACGACCGGGCGTTCAGGTGGCGGTGATCACCCGGCGGCCGCAAGGGTACTTCATCACCCACGTGGAAGGACAGCACCCGGCCGTCAACGGCAAAGCCATCGGAGACCAGGCACATCCTCTCAAGGACAACGACGTCATTGAGCTGGCCGGGGTGAAAATGGAGTTCTTCATGATGGCGGACGGTTAGAGTCCGTTCAGCGCCCGCGACCAAGCGGGTACCTCACCTTTCTCTCGTAGTCTGTCAGCGCGGCAGAACGGCTCCTCCCTTGAGCCTGAGAGATTCCCCGGCACGCCATGCGGTGCGGACCCGACCGGCCGCGACACTGTTAGCCGTTGATGCCGGTGCCGGTCTCTCCCCTGCCCGGGGAGTACCCCATCCCACCCCGCTCAGGGCGCATTCTCCATGCAATCGGAGGCAGAGGCGAAAATTGGAAACACCTTGTTGAGACGGGCGAGCTCAAGCACGCTCAACGCGGCTTCGCTGACGTCGACCAGGCAGAACTTGAGGCCCTCGGTACGGGCGTTCTGATAGCCTTCCACCAAACTCGCTATGCCGGAGCTGTCGATATAGGTCACGCCTGAGAGGTCCACGAGCACCGGCTTCCGGCCAGCGAGACAGTCCAGGATCGCTTTTCTGGCCTGCGGTGAAGTAGAGAGGTCTATCTCTCCGGAAAGCACGACCAGCGAGTGGTCAGGTGCCTCCTTGATGTCACAGTTCATGGCTGGGTGCCTCGTTAGCTTTATCGAACCGCTTCTTCATGATGAGCAGATTACCTTTTCCACTCTCGGGGACAGTGAACCGGAACTCATCCATGATGCGCTGGATGAAATAGGTGCCGAGCCCCCCGGGACGGATCTCGTCCAAGGGCCTGGGCTTGACTTTGGCGGGGTCGACGGTGTCGGCAAAATCTGTCAGTCGAAACTCCAACTCGCCGTTATTATTCAGGATCTCCAGGATGATTTCACCTGCGGGATCGCCCCGATAGCCGTGTTGAATGACATTCATGCAGGCCTCGTTGACCGCCAGGACCAGCAGGCGTCGCAGGTGTTGCGGGCAGCCCACGGCATCGAGCGTCGCCGTGAGCATGGAGCGCATTTCGTGCAGGCGTGCAGGTATCGCGTTGAAGCGGGTCACTCCAAGGCGCTTTTCCATCAGCGCATTACCCCCAGATGCAAGGCTGTAAGCTGTTCCCACCCGGGGCTGCCGCTGTCGCGAGCGGACGACGCGGCGTTTCGTGGGCGCTCCGACACTGGCAGGCCGCTACGATAAACATCCAGGCTCATTTCCCCCCGACATCCGGTACCGTTCTGCGGCACCTGCGCGCGGCAGCCGGGAGCGCGCCGGAGACGCACGGGCGCTGCCGCCAAGACCAGGCTTTGCTCTATTGTAGGGCCTTACCGCTGAGATACCAGAGCAGCCGGCGCAGGCCTGCATCGCTCCGGTCAAACCGGCCGGGCGAGCTGTTTCTGCGGGTATTCGCACAGGTCTGCCACCACACAGGTGGCGCAGCGCGGGCGCCGGGCCACGCAGACGTAGCGTCCGTGCAGAATCAGCCAGTGATGGGCGTCCTTTCTGAACTCTACGGGAACCACCCGCAGCAGGCGTTTCTCCACGGCGAGAGGCGTCTTTCCTGGCGCCAGCCGCGTTCGGTTGGCAAGCCGGAAAATGTGGGTATCCACGGCGATGGCCGGCTCGCCGAAGGCAGTGTTCAGGATAACGTTTGCAGTCTTTCGACCGACCCCCGGCAGCGCCTCTAGCGCTTCACGCTCCCGGGGCACCTGTCCGGCGTGCCGGTCGACCAGCAGACGACAGGTCTTGATGATGTTGCCGGCCTTGGAATTGAACAGTCCGATGGTCCTGATATGCTCCCGCAGTCCCGCCTCTCCCAGGGCCAGTACCGCCTCGGGTGTGTTGGCCGCCTGGAACAGACTTTGGGTTGCCTTGTTTACCCCTTTATCGGTCGCCTGGGCGGACAGAATGACGGCCACCAGAAGCTCGAAAGGGGTGCTGTAGCGAAGCTCCGTGGTCGGGCTTGGGTTACCGGCCCGGAGTCGTGAAAAGAATTCCACACGCTTCTGTTTGTTCATAAGTCAGCGAGCCAACCGCTGTCACCGACATGCTCGTGACCCAAGCTCCCGCCGCCCGACCTGGCAGAGGGCAGGTGGAGCCCATTCACGTGGAAACCGAGTCCGCCTGGTGAAAAATGCGCGCTATGGCGGCGTGCCCGCCGGCGTGGCGACGGACGCGGCGACCGGCTGGAGGCGCCTGGAATGCCGGCTCTCTATGTAGTTTTTCGCCGCAATCAACAGGCCGAGGCCGATGAAGGCGCCGGGAGGCAGTATGGCGAGCAGGAACCCGCGATAGTCCTGTACAAGCTCGACGCTAAGCCACTCGGCTCCCGCGCCGAACATCAGCTGGGCATCCTGAAACAACGTACCGTAACCAAGCACTTCACGCAGTGTCCCCAGGGCCACCAGCACGCCGGTGAAACCCAGCCCCATGGCCAAACCGTCGATGACGGCGCGCGACGGGCTGTTGCGGGAAGCGAAGGCCTCGGCTCTACCAATGATCACGCAGTTCGTGACGATCAGCGGGATGAAAATCCCGAGCACCTCGTAAAGCTCGAAAAAGAACGCTTGCATGCCGAGCTCGATGGCCGTCACCGCGGAGGCAATGACCAGGACAAAGACCGGGATGCGCACTTCGGGACGAACCAGATGGCGCACCAGCGATACGGTCAGGTTCGAGGTCACGAGCACCAGAGTCGTGGCGATCCCCAATCCCAGGCCGTTCACCATGGTTGCAGTCACGGCCAGCAGCGGACAAAGCCCCAGCAGCTGAACCAGACCGGCATTGTTGTTCCACAACCCGTCTTGAATGACGGGCAAATAGGCCCGCTCGCTCATTCCGCCTCCGCCTTCAGGCTCCCACGTCGGAAGGTTTGTCGAAAAGCTCTTCCCGGTTACTCACGAAGTACTGAAGACTCCGGTGTACGGCTTTGACCACCGCGCGCGGCGTGATGGTGGCGCCGGTAAACTGGTCGAAGACCCCGCCGTCCCGCTTTACCCGCCAGCCTTCGGCTCCCGGATCCTCCAGAGAGCGGCCGTCGAAGCTGTAGATCCAATCCGAGCGCCGCTCGTCAATGCCGTCGCCCAGACCGGGCGTTTCACGGTGACCGACGACACGCACACCTGCCAGCGTCCCGTCGTGGTAGATGCCTACCAGCAGTCGGATGCTGCCGTTATAGCCGTCGGGGGCGACGGGCGTCAACACGGCTGCCACCGGTTCGCTGCCCATGCGGGCCCGATAGACGGCGACGGCATCTTCGGTGCCCAGCCACCGGGGGGAGCTGACCTTGATAACGTCGTCGAAAAGGTCGTTGTCATGCGCCTCTGGTTTGACCACTGCATAGAGACTGCGCAGCAGCGCCGCACGCCGGTTGGCGTCGACGCGTTCTTTCGTGGCTTCAAAGCTCATCGCCACCAGGCTAACTCCCACGACAGCAAAGGTCCCGAGTATGAGACCGGAGCGGAATACGGAACGCAGCAGCGCGGATGTCATGGCTTCTCGTGCCCCAGGGTGCGGGGCTGGGTGTAGTAGTCGATGGTGGGCGTCGCCATGTTCATCAGTAGTACGGCGAAGGCGATCCCGTCCGGGTAGCCACCCCATTCGCGGATGATGTAAGTCAGGATGCCGATACCAGCTCCGTAGACAAGTCGGCCTTTGGGGGTAGTCGCTGCACTCACCGGATCGGTAGCAATGAAGAAAGCCCCCAGCATGGCACCGCCGCTGAACAGGTGAAACAAGGGAGACGGATGGCTGCCCGGGTCCAACGCCGAGGAGATCAGCGCCATGAGGAACAGGCTGGTCAATACGGCGACTGGTATATGCCAAGTGATGACCCGCTTGTAGAGCAGCCAGATGCCGCCGAGGAAAAAGCCATTGCCCAGCCATTCCCAGCCTTTGCCGCCAAAGTCGCCGAATACGGGGCTTGCCAGTATTTCAGTCACCGTCTGATTCAGACCCAGCTGGGTCTTCATCAGGTCCAACGGTGTGGCACCGGTGATCGCGTCCAGCATGCCGGCCGCCGATGAGCCCATGAAGATGATGCGAACGCTGTCGAGAAACCCGGCGTACTCACCGCTGATAACGCCCGCCGCCGGCCACATGGTCATCTCCCTTGGGAACGAGATGAGCAGCACCACGTAGCCGACCATGGCCGGATTGAAAGGATTGAAACCCAGGCCACCGTAGAGATGCTTGGCCACGGCGATGGCAAAGGCGGTGCCGGTCACCGTCACCCACCACGGTGCCAGCGGCGGCAGAGCCAGGGCCAGCAACACCGCCGTGACCACGGCGCTGCCGTCGGTCAGGAATAAGCGCAAGGGACGCCGCCGGGCGAAGAGCATGGCCGCCTCTACCGATACGGCCACCAGCGTGGCCAGCACCGCATTGACGACTACGCCCCAGCCGAAGAACCACACGTAAAGACCGATACCCGGCAGCAGAGCGTAGAGGACATTCAACATGAGCGCCCTGACGGACGCCTCACGATGTCGGTAGGGAGAAGTCGCGATCAACAAGCGCTGCTGCATACTTCAGTCGGTGCGTTGTCGCGCGGCGCCTTCCTGCCGGTCGCCGGACGACGATCGTTTGGCTTTCGCCCGTTCCAGTGCCGCCCTAATAGCCGCCTGCTTCGCCGCATCCCCCTCCATTTTTTGGTCCTTGCCGGACAGCACTGCGCGCTTGGCCCGGTGGCGAGCCTCCCGCTCGCGCTTTTCTCGCTCCAGGCGCGCGAGGCGAGCCTCGTGGCGACGCCTTGCCAGGTCGGCCTTCTCACGCTCCCGCTCCTGCCCCCAGATCTCCGTCTTTGCAAACCGATAGTATTGCACCAGCGGAATGTTGCTGGGACATACATAGGCACAACAGCCGCACTCTATGCAATCAAACAGATGGTGGTCCTGTACCTTGTCGAAATCCTTTGCCCGAGCATACCAGTAGAGCTGCTGGGGCAGCAGCTTTACGGGACACACCTGGGCACAGGAGCCGCAGCGGATACAAGGTAGAACCGGGAGGCCCGCGTTCGAATCGGGCCCGGTCTCGGCGAGAACGCAGTTACTGGTCTTGACGAGAGGAACATCGGCGTCCCGCAGGGAAAAACCCATCATGGGTCCGCCCATTATCAACGATGTAACCTCTCCCTCGCGCATTCCGCATTGCTCGAGGAGGTCGCGAAGCGGCGTGCCTATTCTCGCTTCCAAATTACGCGGCTCACTGACGCCTGATCCGGTCACAGTCACATAGCGGGAGATCAGCGGCTGGCCTTTCTCAACGGCCTCGTATACCGCGGCAGCCGTGGCCACGTTCTGAACGAGGACGCCAACCTCGGCAGGCAATCCGTCGCTGGGGACCTCTCGCCCGGTGAGCACCTGGATCAGCTCCTTCTCCCCCCCGATCGGATAGCGGACCGGCACCTGGACGACTTCGACACCGTCAGATGCCGCATCCCTGAGGGCCTGGTAGGCCTCCGGTTTGTTTTCCTCGACGCCGATAACGCAGCGCTCAGCCTGAGTGGCGCGACGGATAATCTCCGCTCCGGCCACGATCGCCCCGGGCCGCTCACGCATCAGGCGGTCGTCGCAGGTAATATAGGGTTCGCACTCGGCGCCGTTGAGAATCACTGTTTTTACATGGCGGCCAGGCCCCGGATTGAGCTTGACGAAGGTCGGGAACCCCGCCCCCCCCATGCCGACGACGCCTGCCTTGCGAATCAGATTACGCAGCGCAGCAGGGTCCAAACGGGTGGGATCGGCGATCGTGCTTCGCTCGAACCAGGTATCTTCGCCGTCCGCCTCGATGACGACGCAGGCGCACTTCAGCCCCGATGGATGGGGTACCGGGTGGTCGGCAACTTCTACGACAGTGCCGGAAGTGGATGCATGCACAGGAACACTGAAATAACCTGACGCCGCCCCGATGACTTCCCCTTTAAGAACTCGCTGGCCGGGCCTGACCAGCGCTTCGGCCGGTTCGCCGATGTGCTGTTGAAGCGGGATGAACAGGCGCTCCGGGATAGCCGCGCGCATGCTGGGCCGACCGCTCGAGATGGCCTTGTGACCGTCCAGAATCAGGCCTCCCGGAAACCCGTGCAGGCGACTGCTCACGCGCGCGCCTCCGAGGTACTCTCAGGGAAAGGCCATTTCCAGACGCTTATGTCATCCGGCACAGGCTCCATGCGAATGCAATCCACAGGGCAAGGGTCGACGCAGAGCTCGCAGCCCGTGCATTCTTCCGCGATCACCGTGTGCATCTGCTTGGAGGCACCGAGAATGGCATCCACGGGGCAAGCTTGTATACAAAGCGTGCATCCAATGCACCATTGCTCGTCGATGATGGCCACGGCTTTGTCCTTGTGTTCACCGACTTCTTCGTCCAGGGGCTTGGGGTCGCGACCGAGCAAGTCGGCCAGGGCGAAAATCACTGATTCACCGCCGGGGGCGCACCGGTTGATGTCCGCCTCACCCGAGACCATAGCCTCGGCGTAGGGGCGGCAGCCGGCGTAGCTGCATTGACCGCACTGCGTCTGCGGCAACAGGGCATCGACTTTATCCACCACCGGATCGCTCTCCACCCGGAAGCGGATTGCTGCGTAGCCCAGGCCAAATCCCAGCGTCAACGCCAATAGCCCGAGTGCTGCGACTGCCACCATCACTGGTCACCCCTTGACGAGGCCCGCGAAGCCCATGAAAGCGAGGGACATCAGCCCGGCGGTCACCAGGGAAATGGAGGCACCTTTGAAGGGGCCAGGCACATCCGCTACAGCGAGCCGCTCGCGCATGGCCGCGAACAACGCCAACACCAGAGAAAAGCCCAGGGCCGCCCCCAAGCCGTAGACCGCCGAGTCGAGGAATCCGTGCTGCGCCTGGACGTTGAGCAGGGCGACGCCAAGGACCGCGCAGTTGGTGGTAATCAGCGGCAGGAAAATGCCGAGCACCTGGTAGAGCAGCGGGCTGGTCTTGTGTACCACCATTTCCGTGAACTGCACCACTACCGCGATGACCAGAATGAAGGCGATGGTGCGCAGGTACTCCAGCTCCAGGGGAGCGAGCACGTACTCGTTGACCAGGTAGCTGCAGACCGACGAGAGCGTCAGCACAAAGGTGGTGGCCAGCCCCATGCCTGTTGCGGTTTCGAGCTTCCGGGATACGCCCATGAAAGGACACAGGCCGAGAAACTTCACGAGAACGAAGTTGTTGACCAGAACCGTGCCGACCAGTAGCAGGAGATATTCCGACATGGATTCAACGGCCGCGCGCGTAGTGCCCTGTTGCGCCTGTCATATCCGAATGGTAGGGGCGCTCGCAGCCGAAAACAACCATACAAAACATATAGATACCAGTACCATCCCGGCTACTTCACGCGCATTCCCGGCTGCGCGCCATGGTCGGGCTGCAGCAGCCAAAGGTCCTGCCCACCCGGACCGGCAGCCAGGACCATCCCTTCGGAGACGCCGAAGCGCATCTTGCGCGGAGCCAGGTTGGCGACCATCACGGTCAGCTTTCCCACCAGCTCCTCAGGCCTGTAGGCCGACTTGATACCGGCAAACACACGACGCGGTGAATCACCCAGATCCAGGCTCAAGCGCAACAGCTTGTCTGCGCCTTCCACGTGCTCCGCAGCGATGATGCGTGCAATTCGCAGGTCTACCTTGGCGAAGTCGTGGTAATCAATGGTCTGGGCGATAGGCTCGCCGCCCGGGTGCTGGACCGCTGCCTCGGTCTGCTCTGCCTCGCCCGGCGGCTGCTGTTTCGAAGCTTCGACCATGGCGCTGACCCGATCCTTCTCTACCCGGGTCATGAGGGGCTCGAACCGACCGATCTGGTGTTCCAGCAGCGGGTTGGCCAGATGCTGCCAGGCAAGCGGCGGCACCCGCAGAAACGCTTCGACCTTCTCGGCCATGAGCGGCAGCACGGGCTTGAGGTAAACCATGAGCACCCGAAACAGGTTGAGGCCCGTGCTGCACACATCCTGAACCGTCTGCTCCTCTCCCTTCTGCTTGGCAAGCACCCACGGCTTTTTCTCGTCGATGTACTGGTTTGCCAGATCCGCGAGCCCCATGATTTCTCGCATGGCCTTGCTGAACTCCCGGCCTTCAAACGCGCCCGCAATCACCTGCTCGCCGCGGTCGATGAAGCTTTCGTAGAGTGCCGGCTCGCTCAGCTGCGCCGACAGCCGGCCGTCGAAGCGCTTGTTTATGAATCCGGCGCAACGGGACGCGATATTCACGACTTTTCCCACCAGGTCCGAGTTGACCCGTTGGACGAAGTCCTCCAGGTTGAGGTCGAGGTCCTCGATACCGTTACCCAGCTTGCCGGCGAAGTAGTAGCGCAGGTATTCGGGGTTGAGGTGCTGCAGGTAGGTGCTGGCGCTTATGAATGTACCCCGTGATTTCGACATCTTCTGGCCGTTAACGGTCAGGAAGCCATGACAGAAGACCGCGGTTGGGGTGCGGTAGCCGCC
>JASJBY010000118.1 GCA_030066245.1 Gammaproteobacteria bacterium | reverse complement strand
GACCAACTGCTCACCCTCGACCCCCTGTCCCTGAGCCCGGAGAGACAGCCCGGCGGACAATACTCCACGCAAGCGGCTGGCCAGAAGATTGAGCAGGCACTGGCCGGTAAGACGGTCGAGTTCGAGTGGCTGCACGAGGACGCACGGGGCGAAGCTCTTTACTGCGAGGTACGACTCGCCCGACTACCCCATGCCGAAAAGCGCCTGCTAAGGGGCTCCTTGACCGACATCACCGAGCGCAGACGAGCCCAGCAGCAGCTTGTGGACACCAAGAACTTTCTGGAGGCCCTCTACGACGGCTCGCCGGACATGATATTCCTGTTCAGCCGGAGGGGATATCTGGTGGACGTGAATCAAAGCGCGCTCAGCGAATGCGGTTACACCCGGGGTGAGCTTCTGGGAAAGGATTTCGAGATGCTGATGGGCACGCATTACACCCGGGAAGGCGTGACCGCGAGAGCGAGGGAGGCGCTTGCTGGCAGACGACAGGTCTTCCATTGGGTGGCCCGACGCCGGGACGGAAAGGAGTTTCCCGTGGAGGTTCGCCTGAGCAGGGTGTCCGGCAACAGGAAAGCCGGTCAGGAGAAGGCCTATGTGCTCGCGGTCGTGCACGACATCACGGCACGAAAACGGGCACAGGACGCCCTGTTTCAAGAGAAGGAACGCGCACAAACGACTCTTCAGTCGATCGGCGACGGCGTCATAACCACGGACGTCACGGGGATCATTGACTACGTCAACCCGGTGGCCGAGCAGCTCACGGGATGGCGCAGCGATGAAGCGCGCGGGCGCCCGCTGGGCGAGATATTCCGCGTTCTGGAGGAACAGACCCGAGAGTCGCTGCCCGATCCGGTTACGCGCTGCCTTCTGGAGAACCGAATCGTCTGCCACACGGAGCATACGCTGCTGGTTCGAGACGACGAGCAGGAGTTTGCGGTGAAACTGACCGTGGCTCCCATACGAGACCGACAGGGAAAGGTCAGCGGTGCAGTGCTGGTGCTGCACGACGTGACCGAGATGCGCGAGATCGCACGACAGCTTACCTACCAGGCCACGCACGACCCTCTGACGGGTTTGGTCAATCGGCGCGAGTTTGAGGTCAGGCTGGAGGGTGCCTTGGAGATGGCGCGCACGAACGGCCATACGCACGCGCTGTGTTACGTGGATCTCGACCAGTTCAAGGTGGTCAACGACACCTGTGGCCACTCCGCCGGTGATGAGCTGCTGAGCAAACTGGGCTCTCTGCTGCGCGCAAAGGTCCGCGACAGCGACACCCTTGCACGGCTGGGCGGTGACGAATTCGGCCTGCTGCTGGAATGCTGTCCCCTGGAGAAAGCCCAGGAGATCGCCGAGTCGCTACGGCGGCTTATCGAGGAATTCCGTTTCTCATGGCAGGACAATCATTTCACCGTGGGCGGCAGTATGGGTCTAGTGCCGGTCACGGGCGAAAGCGGGAATCTTACCGACGTGCTCAGCGCAGCCGACGCCGCGTGCTACATGGCAAAAAACCTGGGACGCAATCGCGTTTATGTGTCCCGGCCCGGCGACGCCGCACTAGCCCAGCACCACGGGGAAATGCAGTGGGTGCAGCAACTGCGCCAAGCTCTGGAGCAGGGCCGGCTGGAGCTGTATGGCCAGCGCATCCAGTCGGTTCTCGACCCGTTGGGAGGATACGAACACTACGAAGTACTGCTGCGCCTGACTGCGGACAAAGGCGATCGGGTGCTGCCGTCGGCCTTTCTTCCGGCAGCTGAACGCTACCATCTCATGCCCGCAATTGACCGGTGGGTGATCGAACACGCCTTCGCTGCCGTGCGCAAAGTGGCCCACCCCAGTCGCCATGTCACGCTGTCCATCAATCTGTCTGGACAATCGCTGGGGGATGATCGCTTCCTGGAGTTCGTGCTGGAGCAGCTTCGCAAACCCGGCATGATTCCGGAGTTCATCTGCTTCGAGATCACCGAGACGGCAGCCATCGCTCATATGGGCAGCGCCATGTCTTTCATCGCGCGGCTGCGCGAAATGGGCTGCCGGTTTGCTCTCGACGATTTCGGCAGCGGGCTGAGCTCTTTCGCCTACCTGAAGAGCCTGCCCGTGGATTATCTGAAAATCGACGGGCGATTCGTGCGGGACGTTATCCAGGATCCGGCGAATCGGGCAATGGTAGGCTCCATATCGCACATCGGACACGTCATGGGCATCCATACCATCGCCGAATTCGTTGAGAATCAGGCCATCCTGGACCAGCTTAGAGCGCTCGGCGTCGATTACGCCCAGGGCTACGGCGTCGGCAGACCGGCTCCGCTTGCCCAATGCCTGCAGTCGCTGGACAGGAATGAACAGTATCAACCCACCACTTATGCGAACACCCCAGCGGATAGCCTCGGCCTCCGTCAACCCGCTGTGAGCAGCCAATTCACCTGAGGCCGCTCCGATAGCGACGGCCGCCCAGGTGTGCTTTACTACCGCCTCCGTAGCCCCCCACCGCACTGAAGTATCCTGCAAGGAGTTGTCGTGAATCCAATCCATCGGCTTTACCTGATCGCCGTCGTTGCGGCCGCCAGCGGCTGCGGCACTGAAACTGAGACCGCCGCCCCCGAGCCGCTGAACACCGACCGGCAGCGCTTCAGCTACGCCATCGGATACCAGCTGGGGCAGGACGTTGGCGGGCGTGGTCTGGATGTTGACCCGGCAGCCCTCGCGCAGGCGGTACGCGACGGCCTGACAGCAGCGGAGCCCAGGCTCTCCCGGGAGGAAATGCAGGCCGCGGTTGTCAAGCGTCTGCAGAACCAGATGGAGGGCCGACGCCAGCTCGCGGACGAGAACCGGGAGAAAGGCAAGACTTTTCTGTCTCAGAACAAGCTCAAGGAAGGCGTCGTCGAGACCAGCAGCGGGCTGCAGTACCGCGTCATGGAGCCGGGGGGAGGTCAAAAACCGACGGCCGACAGCCAGGTTACGGTGCACTACCGTGGCACCTTGTTGGACGGCACCGAGTTCGACAGCTCGCTGAGTCGCGGTGAGCCCACGAGCCTGCAGGTGAACCAGGTCATTCCCGGCTGGCAGGAGGCGCTGCAGCTCATGGCCGAGGGTGCCAAATGGAAGGTGTTCGTGCCTTCGGATCTGGCTTATGGCGAGCGGGGTGCGGGCGATGCCATTGGTCCCGGGGAAACGCTGATTTTCGAGATTGAGCTCATCTCCGTAGACGCCAGGTCGCCTCAGAGCGAAAGCTAGCCCGGATTTCTCACCGGGCTAGAGCTGCTCGCGGGTGGCATGGAAGGAGAACTCCGGCCAGCGCTCCTCCGTGAGAGCGAGGTTCACCGTGGACGGCGCTAGATAGACAAGCTCGCCAGCGTGGTCGATGGCCAGATTGGCAGCCACCCGGTCCCGGAACTGGCTGAGCTTGGCCTCCTCCTCCCACTTAATCCAGCGGGCGGCCGCGACCGACACGGGCTCGAAGGCACATTCGACTTTGTACTCGCTTTTGAGGCGGAAGGCCACCACATCGAACTGCAGCATGCCGACGGCGCCCAGGATGACCTCGTTGCCCAACAGGGGCCTGAATACCTGTGTGGCACCCTCCTCGCATAGCTGGTCGAGCCCCTTGTGCAGAGCCTTCATGCGGAGCGGGTCCCGCAACAACACGCGGCGGAAGATCTCCGGCGCAAAATTCGGGATGCCGACGAATTTGAGCTCCTCGCCCTCGGAGAAAGTATCTCCGATGCGTATGGTCCCGTGGTTGTGCAGCCCGATGATGTCGCCCGGATAAGCCTCCCCGACCTGGCTGCGATCCGAGGCCATAAAGGTCAGGGCGTCGCTGACCTTTACGTCGCGACCAAGCCGTACATGGCGCATGCGCATGCCTTTGCGATACACCCCCGAACAGACGCGCAGGAACGCGATCCGGTCTCGATGGGCCGGATCCATATTGGCTTGGATCTTGAAAACAAAGCCGGAAAGTTTCTCTTCCGTGGCGGACACGGCTCGCGTTTCCGCCGCATGGGACTGGGGTGACGGGGCATGTTTCACGAATGCACTCATCAGATGCGTGATGCCGAAATTATTCAGCGCCGTGCCGAAAAAAACCGGCGTCAACTCCCCGGCCAGATACGCCTCCCGACTGAACTCGTGACTCGCTCCCTTGACCAGCTCGATTTCCTCTCGGAGCTCAGCGGCGAAGCCGCCCAGCACTTCGTCGAGCAAAGGACTGTTCAGCCCCCGAATAACCTTGCCTTCAGCCGACTGGTCCTGCTGACCGGGCTGGTAGAGATGCACTGCATCCTCGTACAGGTGATACACGCCCTTGAAACCCTTGCCCATGCCGATGGGCCAGGTGACAGGGGCACATCTGATGCGCAGGATCTCTTCCACTTCATCCAACAGCTCGACCGAATCACGTCCTTCTCTGTCCAGCTTATTGATAAAGGTGAAGATCGGCGTCGTACGCAAACGGCACACATCCATCAGCTTGATGGTGCGCTCTTCCACCCCCTTGGCCACGTCAATCACCATGAGCGCCGAGTCCACTGCGGTCAGCGTGCGATAGGTGTCCTCGGAGAAATCGGCGTGCCCGGGCGTATCCAGAAGATTGACGATTCGGTCCTCATAGGGGAACTGCATCACGGAGGAGGTGACCGAGATGCCCCTCTCCTTCTCCAGCGCCATCCAGTCCGAGGTGGCATGTCGAGCCGCCTTACGGGCCTTGACGGTGCCGGCAAGCTGAATCGCGCCGCCGAAGAGCAGCAGCTTTTCGGTCAGCGTGGTCTTACCCGCATCGGGGTGGGAAATGATGGCAAAGGTCCGCCGTCGAGCGGTCTCTGTCGCAAGCGTCGTCATGAGCACGGCCGCGCCGAAAAGACTGCATCATATCAGACGCCGGGCGCAGGCTTCATGCCTCAGGAGCACGGACCATGGCTCCCGGCGGCCACGGACAGTCGCCCGGCCGGCGGCCCGGTGCCGAGAGCTCCGGCTACGGCGTTGTGCGGGATTGACCCATGGCGGGATGCTGCTAGCCCGCAAATTACCGGGTCAGTCCGCCGTCCGTCGGCGGGGGCGGGGGTGATACCTGATGGAGGACGAGTCGCCAGCCGCCCGCAGTCCGGCGGTAGACGTTGCTGGCAATCATCGCAGGCTGAACCGGCGGGCCACCCGGGAAGGTCACGTTCTCCTCGACGACGTGCACGGCCATGCTGTCGCTCTCGAACCACTGGCGATGATGAACCACCACCTCCGGGGACTGGGGATGCTGGAAAATGGCTTGCCAACTCTCCTGCACGGCACCCCTGCCTTGCAGAACAGGGCTCATGGGCAGCACACAGGCGATATCGTCCGTTGCGTCCCATACCGCCATCATCGCCGCCAGATCATGTGCCTCGAACGCGTCGTAAAAGGCGTCTTCCGCGTCCTGAGGAGTCTCGAACTCGATCGCCATAATTGCCTCTCGCTGGGGTCCGGTGTCAGGCGCTATGTTAACCCGGATAGTGCGTTCGCGGCGGCAGCCGGCGAATCCGCCCGCGTTATGGGTCGATACGGCGACTCGACCGGCCTCCTGGGAATCGGCTATCGTTGAAGGCATCGCCGGGCTCTGAGATAGGGCAAGTCTCTACCACCTGCAGCCGCAGGCGATGCGGCTCCGGAGCACCGCCACAGCAGGGGACAATCGCGAGCTTGGAAACGAATGCCATGGAGCAGTCTGGGACGGATACCCTCCGCTCAGTGGAACCGGCCGAGCCGCAGACAAGGCAGGAAAAAGCGCGCACGCAACGCCGGGCGCAGGTGGACGCGGAGCTCGTTCGACTCGTCTATGCCCAGGCGCCCCTTGGCATAACTACCAGCCTGGTAGTCGCCGCGCTCGTGGCTTTCGCCCACTGGGACGTGGTGGAAACGTCTTTGATCGTTGGCTGGTTCATCGGCCACGTCCTGGTCAACGTGTTTCGCCTGCTGCTGATTCAGGCATACGGGTCCGACTTGCGTGCCAAGGCGAAGCCTCAGACCTGGGGCAACTGGTACACGCTGACCAGCGCGGGTTCAGGAGTCGCGTGGGGGTCGACGGCCCTACTGACCGCCCTCAGCCAGTCGCCCTCGCATCAGTATTTCGTCGCGTTCGTGGTCGGGGGTATGGTGTCAGGCGGGCTGGCAGTGCTCTCTCCCCTGACCAGAGCCTATGTGGTGTTCTCCGTGCTCGCTCTCCTGCCGGTGGCACTTTGGTTTTTGCTTCAGGGCGACCAGATCTATTTCCTCATGGGACTGCTGGGCATACTGCTACTGAGCGTCATGCTCCTGACGGCGCGACGGCTGAATGCCAGCCTGACTCGTTCCCTCGACCTGTCGTTCGCAAACGCGGAACTCGCCAATACCGTAAGTGCGGCATGTGATGAAACGGTCCGAATAAATCGCGAGCTGGAGCGCGAGGTCGCCGCTCGACGACGAATCGAGGCCTGGTTGAAGAGGGAAAAAGAACGGGCCCAGACCACGCTGCAGTCTTTGGGCGACGCCGTCATCACCACCGATGCCGGGTGCCGTATCGATTTTGTCAACCCCGCAGCGGAGCAGCTCACCGGCTGGAGTCTGGCCGACGCCCACGACCGCCCGCTAGAGGAGGTGTTTCGCCTTCACGGCAAAGCCGACAGGCGGGATGGACGAGCCGATCCCGTACGCCACTGCCTGTCGGAAGCCGTGACCCAGGGCTTCGGCGATGGCATCCTGGAGCGCAAGGATAAGGTCCGGATTTCCGTCCAGCACTCCTGGGCCCCCATACAGGACTCGGTTGGCGAGCTCAGCGGCTCGGTACTGGTCTTTCGCGCGTCGAGCGAACAGTCCACTGCCGTCGGCACGTTCGCCACGGAAGACAGCGCCGATTCCCTCACGGGGCTGCTCGACCGCCCGAGCTTCGAGCGCCGGCTGCTGCGTGCTGCCGCGACCGCAGAGTCAGCGGGCATCGAGCATGTCGTGCTCCGTGTTCGGGTTGACGAGTGCGACACCGTCCGAGACCTGCACGGCAAGCAGGCCGGAGACGAGCTTCTCAGAAGTCTCGCTGGATTGCTCAGGGGGCAATTTCGAGAAACCGATTCCGTAGCGCGATTGAGCAACAGCGAATTCGGGATTCTGCTCGAGCACTGTCCTGTTGAGGGCGCGCAGCCGGTGGTGGAGAAAGTCGACCTCGCCATCGCCGGTTTCCGCTTCCCGTGGGCCGGGCAAGAGCTGGCGTTGACACCCGAGCTGGAAGTCAAGGCCCTGCGCGCCAGGGCAGAGCTCGAGTCCCTCCCTCTTCCCTGACCGACTCGCGCAGGGGGCCCGACCTTCCCCGCCCCTTAACTGCAGGATCCCGAATGGTTGTCGCGACGAACTTACCGGCTTGCATGTAGCGGGCAGGCTTGAGCCCCGGGCTGTGTCACCGAACCGCATCCCGCCCGTGCCGAAGTCCGCGGGGCACCAGCCATCGCTCGAGAAGCTCGAATAGACCCTGGGCCAGCAGCGCAAGGCCAGCCGCCGGTACCGCGCCCATGAGAATCAGGCCTGTGTCGTCCAACCGAATCCCCGTCAGAATCGGTTGCCCGTAGCCTCCAGCACCGATCAGGGCCCCCAGGGTTGCGGTACCCACGTTGATGACGGCCGAGGTCTTCACGCCCGCCAGGATGGCCGGTAACGCCATGGGCAGCTCCACGAGCCGCAGCTGCGCCCCCGGGGTCATGCCGAGGGCCTCAGCGGACTCCTTCACCGCAGGCGTGATGCCCCTCAGCCCCGTGTAGGTGTTGCGGACTATAGGCAACAGGCTGTAGAGAAACAGAGCCACGATGGCAGGACCGGCGCCGATGCCCAGCAACGGAATCATGAATACCAGCAGCGCCAGTGACGGGATGGTCTGCACCACGCCCACGGCCGCCAGGATCCCATGTCCGAAGCGCGCCCGCCTCGCCGCCAAGATGCCCAGCGGTACCGCCACCAGGATGGCACTGCTGAGGGATATCGCCACCAGGAACAGGTGCTCCTGGGTGTGCTGCCAAAGTCGGGAGGCGACGGTTCGTTCCCGGACCTCGGCCTGCAACGCCAGGCGTTCAGCAAGGAAATCCGCGGCCACTCGCTGCTCCTCAACACCTTGCAGCTTCACGCGGGCGTTCATGGCCATCATATCCGCCGTGGCGATTTTCCCGACCAGTCGCTCCAGACCCCGCAACACGGCCGGAGCACGGGAGGCCAGGTCGCTTCTGTACACGAAGACCGCCTCGTAGCTCGGAAAGTAACGCCGGTCATCGCGCAAAACCCGAACCTGGTAGTGCTGTATTTCCGCGTCCGTGGCGTACGTGTCGATAACATCGATGGTTCCTGCCGCCAGCCCGCGGTATGCCAGGTCATGATCCAGCCCGGTAACGCGTTTCGGCGCGAGACCGTAGTGCCGACGTAGACCAGGCCAGCCATCCGCCCGGTCCATGAATTCGTTGCTGAAGCCGTATCGGAGACCGGGGTGTGCTAGCAGATCAGAGACTTCGGCGATTCCCAGCCCAGCTGCACGAGCCTCGAGCATGCCCAGTGCATAACGATTGTCGAACCCGAGAGGCATGCTGACGCGAATGCCCTGAGCCGCCAGCAACGGCTGCAAGCCCGCCAGGCTTCCAGCCGCCTGGGGAACCCCGGCGAACATCTCCTGAAGCAGCGTGCCGGTGTACTCGGGATACAGGTCAATGTCGCCTCGTTTCAGGGCCTGCCAGAGCGTGCGCGTTCCCCCCAACTCCCGCACTTCGGCTGGTAAGCCCTCCTTGCGCATGACCTGCGCGGCCATCTCCGCCAGGATCACCGACTCGGTGAACTTCTTCGCCCCGACGACCACGCTGTCCCCATGCGCCATCTGCCCCCCGACTGCCAGCATCATGAGGAAGATCTTGGCTGCGCCCCGCATCAGCCGATCCCGGAGAGCAGGCTACGCTGCGCGTTTACGAAGCGCTCCACAAAGGGCGTCACGGGCGCCTCCAGCAGGGTCCGCATGCCACCTTGCTGCTCTATCCCCCCATCCCGGAGCAGGACGACCTGGTCGGCAAAATGGGCTGCTTCCGCCAGATCGTGGGTGACCATCACCACGGTCTTCTGCAGAGACTGAAACACGTTACGAAGATCCATCTGCAGCTCGTAGCGAATCAGCGGATCCAGCGCACCGAGAGGCTCGTCCAGAAGCAGCAGCTCCGGGTCCAGCATGAGTGCGCGCATCAGCGCGACCCGCTGACGCTGGCCTCCTGAAAGCTGAGCCGGATACCGTTTGAGCCCGTCCCCGGGAAATCGTGTGAGCTCAACGAGCTCGTCCACCCGCCGGCTTATCCGCTCGGAGGGCCATCCAAGATGGCGAGCCATGAGCACCACGTTTCCGTGTGCCGTCAGGTGGGGAAACAAGCCGCCCTCCTGGATCACATAGCCCATGCGCCGGCGCAGAGCCGGTGCGGTCGACCGGTCTACCTCTTGCCCCATGAAGCCCACGGTCCCCGAATCGGCGAGAATCAGGCCGTTGACGATCCGAATGAGCGTGGACTTGCCGCAGCCGCTCGGACCAATAAGCACGGTCGTACTACCCTCGGCCACGGTGAGGCTGATGTCCCGAAGGACCGTAGCACCGGCAAAACGCTTGTTGATATCCCTGAGCTCGAGCATGACTGGAGTACTGGCAGGCGCAGCCTTCGATTGGCATTATCCTAACCCAGCTTTACTGGAGGCGTCTTATGCCGGAGGCCGAATCCGCCTGCCTTGCTTGGCCCGGTGCGGCCGCTTGCCGATCGTATGACACCGGCTGTTCACGCTGCTGAGAAGGCGCGCATCTCCTATTCAGTGCGTTCCTATGCCCACGATCCGTCGGCAGACTCGTTTGCTATGGAGGCCGCTGCGGCGCTCGGCATCGACCCATGGCGCGTCTTCAAGACTCTGGTCGTGATGCTGAACGACGACACACGGCAGCTGGTTGTGGCTGTTGTCCCGGCGGCCTGCCAGTTGGACCTCAAGGGACTGGCACGGGTAGCAGGTGCCAAGCAGGCCAGGATGGCCGATGCGCGGGACGCTCAGCGGACCACCGGCTACGTGGTCGGCGGCATCAGTCCTCTGGGCCAGCGGAGACGGCTCCCCTTGTTCCTGGACGCTACCGCCCGGAACTACGAAACCATTTTCGTCAGCGGGGAACGGCGGGGCTTGGAGCTTGAACTGCTCCCGGAAGATTTGCTCGACTTGACCGGAGGGCGATGCGCTGAGCTGGCTCGTGACGCGGTGAATCGGTAGCCTGCCCACAACGAAAGCCCGCTGCTGCCATTCACACCCGACACACCGCATTGGTGTTTGTCAGGGCCGTACCGGCATGAGTGGCCGGGACCGTCGGCCGCAGGGATAGCGGCCGTCGAGCCTGCAGAAAGGTATTCACGGCGTGTCCCGGCGGCTCGTGCCCCTACGGCCCCACCGCGAATGCTTCACCGATCGTGTATGCGGGTGCCCGCGACGACTGATGTTCGGCTGGTGTTTAACCCTGCCCTGAGCGACCACCCACACGACCGCAGTGTCGACCTACACCACCGCCCTTAACGCTCGATGACGGACAGGTCAGCCCCTGAGCAGGAGCGCGGGACATACCTCTTCGCCCGGCTCGGTGAAGCCAATGTGCTGAGTTTGCCAACATAATCTGCGATCCGAGGTCCGCCCGGTGAAAAATGCGCGCTAGGAGCATACCCGGTTTCTGCCCAGGGTCTTCGCCCAGTACAGGCATCGGTCTGCCGCTTTCAAAACGTCCATGGGGGCAACATTGCGTTCGTTGCGCTCTGCGCATCCGATGCTGACCGTTACCGAGACTTGCTTCTGCCTGCCGGAACGGGGCTTGCCTCGGCTGGCCGTCGCATGGCGCCTGGAACGACCTTTGCCGCGGACGGTGAAACACGCATCGGCGACAGACCTACACAGGGCTTCGAGATGCGTCTCCGCCTCGTGCAGAGCTTTCCCGGGAAACACCACAGCGAACTCCTCGCCCCCGTATCGGTACGCCTTTCCGCCTCCCGACACTCGTGCGAGCTTGGACGCCACCATGCGCAGCACCTGGTCGCCCGCATCATGCCCGTATCGGTCATTGAATTTCTTGAAATGGTCCACGTCCACCATCGCGATGCTGTAGTGGGCGCCCAGCTTCAAGAGGTTTTCGCGAAGTGCGCGGCGAGCAGGCAAACCCGTCAGTTCGTCCGCGTAAGCCATATGGTAGGACTCCTGGACGATGGCCAGGATGAGCATGAGCCCAGCCGCGGTCAGGAACAGCGACACCATCAGACCGTCGTCTTTCACATGCATGGCCATCTGCGACGACGCCAGCACACCCAGGATTGCCCCATCCAGCGGCATCCGGCGAAGCAGGACGCGCACCAGCAAGACAACGAAAGCCACGACAAATACGGCTGCCGCCGGGTCCGAAATGGGCGATTCCACCCGCGGAGCCGGCCAAGACGCTCGATATACTCGAAGGCCATCCAACCAATCCGGACTGGTCCGGGCCAGCCACGCGACAAGCAGCACTTGCAGGGACAACAGGCCCAGCCGCAGACCTCCGCGCCAGGTCAGAATGCCCCGCTCGCTCAACAGGGCGAACACCGCCACGTTAAGGGGCAGCAGAACGGTCGTTGACCAATATACGACGCCGGTATCCAATGTCTGGATATCTCGCCCGGCCAACGCCGGCAAAGAGACCGAATGCACCAACGCCAGCAGCAGCAGGATGAAGAAGGCACGGCTGCGATTGAACATCCAGGCCAGCGCCATACCGCCGACCGCAACGATGTGGGGCCCGTAAGGCAACAACGCCCGAAAAAGCTCGGGCAACTCTGTCGCATGTCGCCACGCAATGACAGTCAGCGCCAGCATGACCGCCGGTACTGCGAGCGAGACAACCAGGTTGCGCATGGGGAGCGGTCGGTTCGAAGCCTGTCGTTTCAGGCTATTCTAATATACGATGACGGCGGCGGGCCGCCATCGCGCCCGATCCGCGCCCGATCCGCGCCCACCACCGACAGCGAACCACGGTATTTGCCATGGGCCAGCTATCTCAGCCCGACGAGAGTAATGATTTTCAGGCGGTACATGTGGCCGTCTTGCGCCGCAGCCTCAGGGAATGGACGGGACGCGACCTGTTGGACCCTCGTCTCTCTGCGCGGGCAGCCGCACGCGCCTTGTTTTTCGCACCCTTCGCCGTGGTGTCGCACACGCCAGACCCGGATCCGATCTTCAGCTATGCCAATGCCATAGCTCTCCAGCTATTCGAGATGACGTGGGCGGGTTTCACGACACTGCCGTCAAGATTGTCGGCAGAGTCCTTGGTGCGTGAGGAGCGGGCAAGCCTGCTCGCGCGCGTCGCCAGTCAAGGTTATATCGATGACTACTCCGGTGTACGTATCTCCCGCAGCGGGCGGCGCTTCCTTATCGAACAGGCTACGGTCTGGAATCTGATGGACGAGGCGGGCCGCGGGTGCGGACAGGCGGCAATGTT
>JASJBY010000117.1 GCA_030066245.1 Gammaproteobacteria bacterium | reverse complement strand
CGTCAGGCTTCATGCTCAAACTCAGGAGTCGCTTGAGACTATGCACGCGGTATTTTCCACGGGTGGTAAACAGTACCGGGTTACCGAGGGTGACACGCTGCGGGTCGAGAAGCTGCTCTTGGGCGAGGGCGAGAGCATCGACTTCGAACAGGTTTTGATGGTCACCGACGGTGACGCTGTGAAAGTCGGGACGCCGTATGTGCCGGGCGGCAAGGTCACCGCCACCGTCAAGGCCCACGGACGTGGAGACAAGGTGCAGGTAATCAAGTTCAAGCGCCGCAAGCATCACCTGAAGCGCATGGGGCATCGGCAGGATTATACGGAGCTGGAGATCACTGGGATCGCCGCGGACTGACGGCCGGCTACAGACAGACACAGGGGTAAGGCACAGATGGCTCATAAGAAGGCAGGCGGCAGCACTCGTAACGGCCGCGATTCGGAGTCGAAGCGGCTGGGCATAAAACGCTATGGTGGCGAGCTGGTGCGCGCCGGCAACATCCTGGTGCGGCAGCGGGGAACCAAATTCCATGCCGGTGAGAACGTGGGCTGTGGCCGTGACCACACGTTGTTTGCCAAGGCAGACGGGCACGTGCAGTTTCGGGTGAAAGGTACCAAGAACCGCAGGTTCGTCAGCATCGTGCCCACAGAATAACCGCGCCCCGTTGCTGCGGTTGTCGGAAAGCCCCGTCCTGCGGGGCTTTTTGCTTTGGGCTAGTAGACCAGGAAAAACCACAGGGAACACGGGGGGAGAATGTGTTGCTGACTGGTTCTTCGACGCATCCTTTATTACCCCGTGTCCCAAGTGGTTAATCCTGCTGGGCCGCCATGAAGTTCGTCGATGAAGCGACTATCCATGTTGCCGCGGGCGACGGCGGCGATGGCTGTCTGAGCTTCCGTCGCGAGAAGTATGTACCTAGGGGCGGCCCCGACGGGGGTGACGGAGGGGACGGGGGAAGCGTGTATCTGCGAGCCGACGAAGGGCTGAACACGCTGGTGGATTTCCGCTACAAGCGCAGCTTCCGCGCCGAGCGGGGCGAGAACGGCAGGGGCCGCCAGTGCTCCGGCAAGAAGGGCGCGGACCTGACTGTGGACGTGCCCGTCGGCACCCTGGTGCACGACCAGGATACCGGTGAAGTCATGGGTGACCTGGCTGCGCACAAGCAGGTATTGCTGGTGGCGAGGGGGGGCGCTCACGGTCTTGGTAACGTGCACTTCAAGAGCAGTACCAACCGGGCGCCTCGACAGACCACCAGCGGCGCTCCAGGTGAGGAGCGAAGCCTGAGCCTGGAGCTACAGGTGCTTGCAGACGTTGGATTGCTCGGGCTTCCCAACGCCGGAAAATCCACCTTTCTTCGCGCGGTGTCGGGCGCCAGGCCTAAGGTCGCGGATTACCCATTCACGACGCTCTATCCCCACCTCGGGGTTGTCCGGGTGGAGCCTTTGCGAGGGTTTGTCGTGGCGGACATACCCGGCCTGATTGAAGGGGCTGCCGAGGGCGCGGGCCTGGGCATTCGATTTCTGAAACACCTGTCCCGCACGCGCTTGCTGCTGCACCTGGTGGATGCGGCGCCCATGGACGACAGCGCAGATCCGGTCGCCGATGCGCGTGCGATTCTCCACGAGCTGGAACGCTACAGCCGGGAGCTGTCGTCTCGAGAAAGATGGCTGGTGCTGAATAAGCTGGATCTGCTGGCGCCCGAGGACCGGGAGGCCAGCCGCCGGCGTATCGTCGAAGCGCTGCAATGGACAGGCCCGGTCTACCCGATCTCGGCCCTGACGGGCGAAGGCACGCGGGCCTTGACCCAGGCGGTGATGGCCTACCTTGAGCAGCAGGCGGTGGGCGCCGAGTCCGACGCGTGAGAAACCGGGGCCTGGGGGGTATGCTCTGGACATGAACAGTCGTGTGCAGATCGGAAAGTCGAAGCGCTGGATCGTCAAGATTGGCAGCGCGCTGCTGACCGACGATGGGCGGGGACTTTACAGGGAGGCGATTCGCCACTGGGTTTTCCAGATGGCCGAACTGCGGCGCAGCGGCGTGGAGCTGGTGCTGGTGTCCTCGGGCGCGGTGGCGGAGGGCCTCACGCGGCTTGGCTGGAAGAGTCGCCCGCATGCCGTCCACGAGCTGCAAGCTGCCGCGGCCGTGGGGCAGATGGGGCTGATCCAAGTCTACGAGACCTGCTTTCAGAAGCACGGCATGCAGACGGCTCAGATCCTGCTCACCCATGACGATCTGTCGGCCCGGGACCGTTATCTGAACGCGCGCACGACCCTGCGGACCCTGCTGCAGCTTGGCGTGATCCCCGTGGTGAACGAAAACGACACGGTCGCCACCGAGGAGATCCGGTTGGGCGACAACGACACCCTGGCCGGCATGGTGGCGAATCTCGTGGAGGCGAATCTGCTCGTGATCCTCACCGATCAGGAGGGTCTCTACGAGGCCGATCCCCGCAAGTCTGCGGACGCCAGTCTGGTTCAGCGCGGCAAGGCGGGCGACCCCGCTCTGGAGAGGCTGGCAGGTGGCAGCGGCGCCCTGGGGCGTGGCGGCATGCGCACCAAGCTGCGCGCGGCAAAGCTGGCTGCCCGTTCCGGCGCGGCCACCGTGATTGCCTCGGGTCGCCGTTCAGATGTCTTGACCCAGATTGCCGCTGGCACGCCGGTGGGAACCTTGCTGCTTCCCGCGCAGGTGCCGCTGGTGGCCCGCAAGCAGTGGCTGGCGGGGCAGCTCAACATGCGGGGGCGTCTGGTGCTCGACCAGGGGGCCGTGCGCGTGCTCACCAACTCCGGGCGCAGTCTGCTCGCTGTCGGCGTGAAGGCCGTGGAGGGCGGGTTTCGCCGGGGTGAGCTGGTGTCCTGCGTCGGCCCGGACGGCAAGGAGGTGGCGCGGGGCCTGGTCAACTACTCGGCTGAAGAAAGCCGCCGCATTATGGGACAGCCCAGTGACCGAATCGAAGCGATACTCGGCTATGTGGACGAGCCCGAGCTGATCCATCGGGACAATCTTGTTTTGACGGGATAGGGGGCAGGGAAGAAGCGGGCGGCGGGCAGGGAGAAAAGGTGACTCGGTTGATGGTGACTCGGTGACTGGGGAAGAAAGCGGTCAGCGGGCGGCAAGAAATCAAGTAAAACGAATATGAGCGGTTAGGAAAGACAGGAGCGGTGGGCGAGAGGCAGGGAGAAGATTGTGGCAGTGACCTTCACCGCGAAGCGGCGACCGAGTCACCGTCAACCGAGTCACCAAAGAAGCCGGCGTAGGCCAGCTTTTTTCATAGAGCCCGAATGTGGCCGTTGAGGCGGCTCTTTTGGCGGGCGGCTTTGTTTTTGTGGAGCAGGCCCTTGTCGGCCATGCGGTCGATGACGGGTACCGCTGCCTTGTAGGCGGCCTGTGCCTTTTCCTTGTTGCCGCGCGCGATTGCCTTTTCCACGTTCTTGATGTGGGTGCGCATCTCGGACCGCTGCGAGGCGTTTTGTTGCCGGCGCTTCTCGGCCTGGCGTGCCCGTTTCGCGGCTTGTGCTGAGTTGGCCAAAGCGGTGCTCCCGTAGTCTCGGCTGGAAAGGCGCGGAATCATGCCGATTCGCCGGCCGTTTGTCAATCGGCGCCGGCGCTTCCCGCGGATGTTTGGCGCCGCTCGTTTGCCGTGCCCGGTGAGAAAACCGCCCCAGATTTGCCATAATGCGCCCGGTTGCCGCACCTGCGGCGGCACACGCGCATTCGGCCAACGGGATACCAGCTGGAAAGGATCTCTCCCTGAGCAGAAGACTACTCAAGTCCACGGTCACGGTGGGCCTGATGACCATGTTGTCCCGGGTGCTGGGCTATGTGCGCGACGTGGTGGTCGCCGTGCTCGTGGGCGCCGGGGCCGGCCCCGGCGCAGATGCTTTTTTCGTCGCGTTCAAGATCCCGAATTTCCTGAGGCGGCTGTTCGCCGAAGGGGCCTTCTCCCAAGCCTTCGTGCCGGTCATATCCGAGTACCGCAAGCAACGGGATCCGCCCGATGTCCGCGCTCTGGCCTCCTACGTGTCCGGGACGCTGTTCGTGGTGCTGCTGGTGGTAACCATCATCGGCGTGCTGGCGGCACCGGTGCTGATCGCCATCTTCGCGCCCGGTTTTCTGGACGAGCCCACCAAGTACGACATGGCGGTGGGCATGCTGCGCATCACCTTTCCGTATCTGTTGTTCGTGTCCCTGACGGCCTTTGCCGGCGGGGTGCTGAATACCTACGAGCGTTTCGGTGTGCCTGCCTTCACACCGGTGCTCCTCAATCTGTCCATTATCGGGGGCGCCATCCTGATTGCGCCGCAGCTGGAGGAGCCGGTCTTCGGTCTCGCTTGGGGCGTGTTCATCGGTGGCGTGGTTCAGCTGCTTTTCCAGGTGCCGTTCCTGCTCAGGCTGCGCATGTTGGTTTGGCCGCGCCCACGACCTTCGGACGAGGGGGTGCGACGCATCCTCAAGCTGATGCTGCCGGCCATCTTCGGTGTCTCCGTGGCACAGATAAACCTGTTGCTGGACACCCTGCTCGCGTCCTTCCTGGTCACCGGCAGCATCTCATGGCTCTATTATTCGGACCGCATCGTCGAGTTTCCGTTGGGCGTGTTCGCGATTGCCATCGCCACGGTGATTCTGCCGACCCTTTCGAGGAAGCACGCGGGAGAGGAGCCCGAGGCGTTCTCGGCGACGCTTGATTGGGCCCTGCGCTGGGTGATCCTCATCGGCACGCCGGCCATGGTGGGCATTGCCCTGCTGGCGGGGCCGAGCCTGACGACTCTGTTTCGATATGGCGCCTTCACCTCTTCCGATGTGCGCATGGCGGAGCTAAGCCTGGTGGCCTATTCCCTGGGTCTGCTGGGATTCATGCTCATCAAAATCCTGGCACCGGGCTATTTCTCCCGGCAGGACATGCGAACCCCGGTACGCATCGGTGTGATTGCCATGCTCTGTAACATGGCCATGAACCTGATGCTGATTTTCACGTTGGCCCATGCCGGGCTCGCTTTGGCGACCTCCCTGGCGGCGTTCATCAACGCCGGCCTGCTCTACCGGGGCCTGCGTCGCGACGGTGTCTACACGCCGTCGGCCGGCTGGGGACTGTTTGCCCTGCGCATCGTGCTCGCCAACCTGGTGATGGCGACAGTGCTGTGGTACGGCACCGCGGATCTGAACGAGTGGCTGGCCTGGAGCGTGGCGGAGCGGGTCTGGAGGCTGACGGTTCTGGTGTTTGCGGGTGCCGGCGCTTATTTCGCCGCCCTCACGGCCACCGGGCTGCCGGTATGGCGTCTCGTGCGTGCCGGTGGCGTCTGAAAGGACACGCCCCGTATAATCAGGCGCTTGGCTTCCGCGGCTCGCGCACTGCCGGTTTCTAGCAAGTGGAACTCATCAGGGGCTTACACAACCTGCGTCCGAAGCACAGGGGGTGCGTTGCCACCATCGGCAATTTCGATGGCGTGCATCTGGGTCACAAGGCGGTGCTCGGCCAGCTTGCCGAGAAGGCCCGTGAGTTGGCAGTGCCCGTCCTGGTGATGATCTTCGAGCCGCAGCCCCAGGAGTTTTTCGCGCCCGAGAAGGTGCCGGCCCGCTTGACCCGGCTGCGGGAGAAGCTGCGGGCACTGGACCTGGACCAGGTGAACCGTGTGCTGTGCATACGCTTCGACGCCAAGTTTGCGGCCATCACGGCAGACCAGTTCGTGCAGCGGATTCTGGTGGACGGGCTGGACGTGCGCTACGTGGTCGTCGGCGACGATTTTCGCTTCGGGCATCGGCGCCAGGGCGACTTCGAGTTCCTGCAGACCAGCGGGCGGGAGCACGGTTTCGAGGTGGGCCGGCGCGATACATTCTCGCTGCACGGTGACCGCGTGAGCAGCAGCCGCGTGCGCCATGCGCTGGAGCAGGGCGATCTGGAAGGCGCCCGCGAACTCCTGGGCTACGTGTTCAACATGACGGGCCGGGTCGCCCACGGCGACAAACGGGGACGTACCATCGGCTACCCGACGGCGAACATCTATCTGCACCGGCGCTCCGTGCCCCTGCAGGGTGTTTTCGCTGTGCGGGTTGCGGGCGTGGACCATGAACCCTTGCCCGGTGTCGCGAACGTGGGCGTGCGTCCAACGGTGGGCGGCCTGAAGATGCCCATCCTGGAAGTGCATCTGTTCGATTTCGATGATGACATCTACGGGCGGCACGTGCGCGTGGACTTTCTGCACCGGATACGCGAAGAGAAACGCTTCGATTCTCTGGATCAGCTCAAGGCCCAGATCCGCGCCGACGAGCAACAGGCACGGGAATGCCTTGGAGCGTGAAGAAGCGGGGAGCGGGCGGCAGGCGGAAAGAAGGGGGCAGAGAGCAGGGAGCAGAGGGAAGAAGGGTGACTCGGTTGATGGTGACTCGGGAAGCGTTAATCCTGAATCGTGAAGAAGAACGGTGACTCGGGAAGAAAGGGGGGGGCAGGAAACCTGTGGTGACTGGTTGAATGGGAACTGCGGTGGTCCGGTGACTCAGAAGACGAAGAGGTAGAAGAGTGGTCGATGCATACGCAACAATGTTAGACGAAGGCTCAGTAAGGTCCGCAAGGAACGTGCTCTTGCTGCTCTCTGCCCCCTGCCCTTTGCTCCCTACTTTCTGCTAACGGTGAAGAGACGGTGGCCGAATACAAAGACACTTTGAATCTGCCGAAGACGGAGTTTCCCATGCGGGCGAATCTCGCCAAGCGGGAGCCCGAGATGGTGGAACGCTGGCAGGCCATGGGGCTCTACCGGAAACTGCGTGAGGCCGGAGAGGGAAGACCCAGGTATGTGCTGCATGACGGTCCCCCTTACGCCAACGGGGACATCCATTTGGGCCATGCCGTCAACAAAATTCTTAAGGACATTATCGTTAAGGCGCGCACCCTGAACGGCATGGACGCGCCGTATGTTCCGGGTTGGGATTGCCACGGACTGCCCATTGAGCTGGTGGTGGAAAAGACGGTGGGCAAGCCCGGAGTGGACGTGAATGCGGCCCGCTTTCGGGAGGCCTGTCGCGGCTATGCCCGCGAGCAGGTGGAGAGGCAGCGCAGGGACTTCATTCGGCTCGGCGTGCTGGGGGACTGGGACAATCCTTACCTCACCATGGACCACCGCGTGGAGGCCGACATCGTGCGCGCCCTCGGGCGCGTCATCGAGGCCGGTCATGTCACCAAGGGCTACAAGCCGGTGCACTGGTGCGCCGAATGCGGCTCCGCGCTGGCGGAGGCCGAGGTGGAGTACGACGACAAGGTATCGCCCGCCATCGACGTGCGCTTCAGGGTGGTGGACGGAGCCGCCCTGCTTGAACGTTGCAGCGTGGCGAAGGGCAGCGAGGGAGACGGGCCCATCTCCATCGTTATCTGGACCACCACGCCCTGGACACTGCCGGCCAACGAGGCGGTGGCCTTGAACGCAGAGCTGGAGTACGTGCTGGTGCAGGTGCAAACCGAGCACGGACCCGAGCGGCTGCTGCTGGCGGAGGCGCTCTACGAGGACGCGCTGGCGCGTTACAGCGTGGTCGGAGAGTCGCATGTGATCAGCTACTGCGTTGGCGCTGCCTTCGAGGGGCTGAAGCTCCAGCATCCGTTCTACGACCGCCAGGTGCCCGTCATACTCGGCGAGCACGTCACTCTGGAAGCGGGCACGGGGGCGGTGCACACGGCTCCCGGACACGGCCAGGAGGACTACATCGTCGGTGAGCGTTATGGACTGCCGGTGGACCATCCCGTGGACGGGCAGGGCCGCTTTCTACCGGGGACCCAGTACTTCGCGGGGGAGCAGGTCTTCGAGGCCAACGACCACGTGGTGGAGGTGCTGAAAGAGCACGGCAACCTGCTCCAGGTGGAGACCATGCGCCACAGCTATCCCCACTGCTGGCGGCACAAGACGCCTATTATTTTTCGCGCCACGCCCCAGTGGTTCATCAGCATGGACAAGGAGGCTCTGCGCGATAGCGCCATGGCGGCCATACGACAGGTGCGCTGGGAGCCTAACTGGGGCGAGGCGCGGATCCTGGGTATGGTGGAGAACCGGCCGGACTGGTGCATCTCCCGGCAGCGTGCCTGGGGTGTGCCCATCCCGCTGTTCGTGCATAAAGAATCCGGAGAGCTGCATCCCGATACCCCGCGGCTCATGGCCGAGGTGGCCACCCGAATCGAGGCGGGAGGTATCGACGCCTGGTTCGCACTGGAACCCCAGGATGTCATGGGTGACGCGGGTGCCGCTTACGAGAAGGTGGGCGACACCCTGGACGTGTGGTTCGATTCGGGCGTGACTCATTTCACCGTGCTGGCGCAGCGCGCGGAGCTTGGTTTGCCAGCCGACCTTTACCTGGAAGGCTCGGATCAGCACCGGGGCTGGTTCCAGTCGTCGCTGCTCTCCTCGGTAGCGATGCAAGGCGAGGCGCCTTACCGGGCCGTGCTGACCCACGGCTTCACCGTGGATGCCGAGGGCATGAAGATGTCCAAGTCCCGCGGTAACGTGGTCGCTCCTCAAAAGGTGGCAAACACCCTGGGCGCGGACGTGCTGCGCTTGTGGGTGGCGGCCACCGACTACCGTGGTGAGATGAGCGTCTCGGATGAAATCCTGAAGCGCATGGCAGACACGTATCGGCGCTTGAGGAACACGGCGCGTTTCCTGCTCGGCAACATGCACGGCTTCGACCCTGCCGAGCACACGGTCGCCCCGGGGGACATGCTCGCCCTGGATCGCTGGGCGGTGGATCGGGCGTGGGAGGTGCAGGCGCAGGTGAGGCGCGCCTACGATGACAACCAGTTTCACGTCATCTACCAGATGCTGCACAACTTCGCCGCGGTGGACATGGGCAGCTTCTTTCTGGACATCATCAAGGACCGCCTGTACACGACCCAGCCGAACAGCCTCGCGCGCCGGTCGGCGCAGACGGCCCTGTACCAGATTGCCGAAGCGATGGTGCGCTGGTTCGCGCCGGTGCTGAGCTTCACGGCGGACGAGATCTGGCAGAACATGCCCGGCGAGCGGGCGGTTGATTCCGTGTTCCTGGCTTCCTGGTATGAGGGTCTGACCGGCTTGGGCGAGGCAGAGATGGACCGGGATTACTGGCAGCGCGTCATCGCTGTTCGCGAAGTGGTCAGCAAGGCGATGGAGCCCCTGCGGGCGGATAAAACCATCGGCTCTTCTCTGGACGCGGAGGTCGACCTGTACTGCGACGACGCCACCCGTGCCGCGTTGGAACGCCTCGCGGACGAGCTGCGTTTTGTCCTTATCACGTCCTACGCTCGCCTGCATCCGCTCGCAGAAGGCGTGGACGCAGCGCCGGTCACCACCCTTCCGGGCGGTGGTCGCCTGGCCGTGACGGTGCTGCCCTCGAAACACGCGAAGTGCATTCGCTGCTGGCATCACCGGGAGGACGTGGGCAGCCATGTGGAGCACCCGGCTCTCTGCGGGCGCTGCATCGAGAACGTGTCTGGAGACGGCGAGCCCCGGTATTTCGCCTGATGTTGCGCTGGTTGTGGCTTTCCGCCCTGCTCCTGGTGCTGGATCAGGGCACCAAGCAGCTCGCCAGCGCCTTCCTGGAGCTTCGCCAGCCGGTCCTGGTGGTGCCAAATTTCTATCTGACCTTGCTCCACAACACCGGCGCCGCGTTCAGCTTCCTGAGTGACGCCGGGGGCTGGCAGCGGTGGTTCTTCGCGGTCCTGGCTTTCCTCGTCAGCCTGGTCATCGTCGTCTGGCTGGCCCGACTGCCGCAGGGCAGTCGCTGGACGGCCATCGCGCTGGCCCTTGTGCTTGGCGGCGCCCTCGGCAATCTGGTGGACCGGGTCGTGCTCGGCTACGTGGTGGACTTCATCCAGATTTACCTGCCGTTTCTGCCGTGGCGCATCTTCAATCCCTGGCCGACTTTCAACGTCGCCGACTCGGCCATCACGGTGGGCGCGGTGATGCTGGTGGTCGACAGCTTCAGGCACAGAGACCCGGGCTAGCCCTGGTTCGGTTGACAGCGCTGCCCGCTGCGGCCGACCATCGTGGCTGACCGCTGACCGCTGACCGCTGACCGCTGACCGCTGACCCCATGCCCGACGCCATCGAATTCGCCAGTGCCGTGTTGATGCACTTCTCCCTGTCGCTCGCCGACGGCACCCTGGTGGATAGCAGTCAGGACGGGGAGCCGCTCTCCTTCGCGCTCGGTGACGGCACCCTGGACGCCGGCCTCGAGGCCCTGCTGCTCGGACTGCATGCTGGCGACAGGGCGCAGTTCAACCTGGCGCCGGGGCAGGCGTTCGGCGACCCGGATCCAGGCAACGTTCACCCCATGCCCCGGGGGGAGTTCCCGCCCGAGATGGCCCTTGCGGAGGGCGCGGTGGTAGAGTTCACGACCCCCGGCGGAGAGGCCGTCGCCGGCACCGTGCTCGCCATCGGCGACGATTCCATCACCATGGACTTCAGTCACCCCCTCGCAGGCCGCCAGCTGAGCTTCCAGGTCGAGATCATCGCCGTCACCGCCCCAAAGCCCCCCGGTTGACACGCCCCCCACAAAGCGAGACCCTGCCCACCTAAGCTGTCTTCTCACGAATCACGTTTCACGAGTCACGCTTCACGAATCACAATTCACTGCTCACTATTCACCAATCACCCACCCACCATGCCCGACATCGTACTCGCCAATCCCCGAGGCTTCTGTGCCGGCGTCGATCGTGCAATTTCCATCGTCAACCGGGCGCTGGAGCTCTTCGGACCCCCCGTCTACGTACGTCACGAAGTGGTGCACAACCGCTACGTGGTGGACTCCCTTCGAGAGCGGGGGGCGGTGTTTGTGGAGGAGCTGTCGGAGGTTCCGGACGACGCTATCGTCATTTTCAGCGCCCACGGTGTGTCAAAGGCTGTTCGCCGTGAGGCCGAGGAGCGGGGTCTGCAGGTTTTTGATGCGACCTGCCCGCTGGTGACCAAGGTCCATCTGGAGGTTGCCCGGTATCGGCAGGAAGGCCGTGAGTGCATTCTCATCGGGCATGCCGGGCACCCGGAGGTCGAGGGCACCTTGGGCCAGCAGGAGGGAGCGGCCCGAAACGACATTCACCTGGTGCAGACCCCGGAGGACGTGGAAAGGCTCCAGGTGCGCGATCCGGGGCACCTGGCCTACACCACCCAGACCACCCTGTCCATGGACGACACCGCCCAGGTCATCGAGGCGCTGCGGTGCCGTTTCCCTACGATTGTTGCACGGCGCAACGACGACATCTGTTATGCGACGCAGAATCGCCAGAACGCGGTGAAAGCGCTGGCCGGAGAATGTGACGTGGTGCTCGTGGTGGGGTCGGCGAACAGCTCCAACTCGAATCGGCTGCGGGAAATCGCGGCCAAGCTGGGTGTCGCGGCCTACCTGGTGGATTCGGCGGAGGAGGTCGATCCCGACTGGTTGGCAAACGCGCGCCGTATAGGCGTGACGGCCGGTGCGTCAGCTCCGGAAGTACTGGTAAAAGCCGTTGTCGAACGATTGCAGGAACTGGGCGCCGGCCCGGTGCGGGAAGATGGAGGAATTCTCGAGCGGGTGGTTTTCTCTCTCCCCAAGGCGCTTCAGGCCAGGTCGTAGCCCTTTGCTTTACCAGCAGCGGCCGACCGGATTCGCAGTGCTGACGGTTTTCTGTCCCTTGGAGTCCAGGCTGAAATTGCCGCAGTAGGTATCGTCTGACTGGGCGCCTTTCGGACTGGCCGTCACCTTGTAGCAGCTCGTAATCGGGCACCCCGCCGTCGTGCCGTCCACCGCAGCCGTGTAGTAACCGTCCTCCGACGGCACGTTGGTGGTTTGCGCGAAGCCCAGCATCTGCAGGTTGGTGGTGTAGCTGGTGTTGTCGAAGTAATAGCGCTCCATCCGCGAGGAGATGTCCATGAGCAGGCGCTTGCCGTCCGCCCGCCGCACTTTGGTCATGTGATCCCCATACATGGGCACCACGATGGCGGTGAGCAGGCCGATGATGCCGACCACCAGCACCACTTCGATCAGGGTGAAGCCGCGTTGGCGAGCTGTGAAAGAACGGCTCGGTCCGGATCTCTCGGTTCTGACCATCACGTTGTCTCTCCGCGTCTGGCTGCTGGGCGGGCTTTAGGCCGGGGTCGGGCGGCCGTGGTGGCCGCCGTTCCCTATCTACAACCTATCGGCAAGCAGGCGCATGGACTTTATTAGTACTCGCGCCAGGACATCTCGCCGCTCTTCACCCGGCCCACGGTTGAGGCTTGCTCGACCACGATGGCTCCGGTGGAGGTCTGCTCGATGACCGTGACCTGCTTGTCGCCCATGCCTTCACCCACGTGCACACTGGGGGTGGAGGCGAGACCGGCGCCGAGGCTGATGCTGGAGACCGATTCCTCCACAGAGCCCCAGCCGCAGGTGCCGCAGGACTTCTTGCCAAAGACCGGGAACTGGGTTGCGGTGCCGGTCTTGTAGTAGAGCCCGTACAGGGCGCTGGTGCCCTCCGCCCCGCACAGGTCGGGGTTCGGCGTGAACGCCGGCGTGAGCAGAATGCCCCC
>JASJBY010000011.1 GCA_030066245.1 Gammaproteobacteria bacterium | reverse complement strand
TCGCCCTGCACCGGCTGCCCGGCATTCAACAGCGCTTGGCTGCGCCTCGGTGGCAGTCTGCTCAGCATCGACGAGCCCGTCGAGAAGCTCCGCCGGCGACATAACGCGGCCGACGAGGTCGCCGAGCTCTGCAACAACTACGCCGATGTAGCCGTGTTGCGCACCCTGGATCCGAAGTCGCTCCAGGACATGCTGACAGGCTTCCGCGTGCCCGTGATCAGCGCCGGCGACGGCGCCAATGAATATCCCTTCCACGCCATGGCGGACCTCTACACCCTGGTCAAGTGGCGGCCGTCTTTACTGCTCGACAACCCACCCCCGGATGAACGCCTTCAGATAGCGCTGATTGGAGACCCATACCGCACACGCACTATGCGCAGCTTCCTGTTGTTGCTTGCGCACTTCTCCGAGGCCGTGGAGCGCATCGTGCTGCTAGAGCGGGTCGAGCCCGGTTTCGGTCCCGGTCAGAGAGAAGAGTTGGAAGCGTCAGGACTGCGCATAGACACCATGAAGAACCTGTACCCAGTCGCCGCTGACATGGAGGCTGGCCGTGAATTGTTTCCGGAGATGGACGTCATTTACGTGCACCAGCCGCAACAAGTCCGTATGCCGCGCATGAAGCTCATCGAGGCGATCTCCTATCTCAAGCCGGATGCCATGGTCCTGAACCCCGAGATTCAAGACGATGAGGCCGCCACTCAGCTTAACCACTCGTCTCACAACGGGTACTTCGCCCAGGCCCGTGGCGCGGTCTACCTGGCCATGGCGTTGTTTACCGCCATCATGGCATAAGCTCCGCGTGGACAGATTACGGGCCGGGAGCCGAAGGTTGAAGCTTCAGGCGACCGGCCGGCAAGCGGCTCCCAGCACAGGCGTCAAAGATGCTTTCTCAGCGCGTCACTCGGCGCCGGGAGCATCCTGGCAGTCGTACCCGCTGCCGTTTGGTCAACACTAGCCTACCCTGTGCGAGGCCCGCCCCGCCTGCTAGGCGACCTCCCGAGGCGCGGGCGCGCTTTCCGATACGGTCCGGCAGCGGCTATAGCCGCCATACCGGCCGAGGACGCTGGTACGGAGCACTCGACAGGGAGCGCTAGTTAAAATCTAATTCTCAGTGCCTTACAAGGCTTCCCTTAAGTCATTTCGAATAATCCCTCGCCGTTGACCATACCAACGCCCGAAGGCACGTCGCTCAGGCCTGCTTTGCGGGAGGGTACAGGCCTGAATGCCGTTGGTGATCCCGAAGCCACCGACACCACATCACTGTGATGGATTCGAGCCTTCGGCGGACCAGTTGCGTTCAGTTTCAGTCGCCTCGGCTATACTTATTACGCAAAATAACTGGATACGTGGAATTATTGGACCGCGTTGCGAGGTAGGCTATCAGACCGTTACTCGCCGGTCCGGAGAGAATCGTGCTGATTGCGTGCCTGGCGCGGGTCCCGGAAGCCTTGGGGCGTGAGTTGCCCAGCGTCCCTTTCCCGGCCAACGCTTCTCGGCACATTGACGGCGCGGGGCGTTGATTTCACCCGCGAGGCGAGAACGCCACCTGCGACTGAAAGGGGTGGATTAACCGCCCGACGGTCGCACGTTCCACGGTCCTCCTTTCCTGCGTACAGACCCAGCCGGCTCGAAATACCCAACCCCGAAGGAGGTTGATGTGCATCGTTTCGCTCCAAAGTCCAGGCGTACTGGCAACCCGGCCGCCAAACGCCAGCACACGGGTCCTCGTCATCTTCCAGGCACGGCCCCGCTCTGCCTCGTCGCGATTCTGGGAGCGTTTGCCGTGACGGGTGCCGCGGCAGCTGAGCCGCCGGCCATTCGCCTGTTTCCAACCACCGTGGTAGAGAACGTTAAAGAAACGGGGCGGGTTGCCCGGGATATGGAAACGAGCCTGCAGGACATCATCGGTGAGCTGGACCGGCAATGGCAGCTCTATCGGGAGAGCAAATGCGAGGGGGCTGACGACGATTCTGGTTGCCAACAGATCGCACAGCAGCTCGGAGAAAAATATCTCGAGATGCTCTCACACATGGAGGCTGAGCTGCCGCGCATCGAGGCGTCGGTACAGGCAACATCGGACAGCCTGGAGCGCCGCCTGAGCCTGGAGCTCGGTCAGAAAATGACGGCTCGCGGCTTGCAGCAAGTCCTGGTGAACGAAAGCAGTCGCCACACGCGCCTGCCCGCCGCCCGGGGCGGTCGCCGCTCCGGTGGGCGATTAAGCGAACGCTTCCGCCAATACTACAGGCTGGTGGTTCAAGCCGACACCGGAGGCGGCGGCTCAGTGGCCTTGGTGGCTGCAGACATTTACCTGGACAGCAAAGAGGTGCTCCAGCTCATCAGGCTGACGCGGGACGAGATTAACCGCTCCAAGCTGATGATCGAGCTGCGCAACGGTTTCGGCACGGTGACGCCCGAAATGTCGCAGGTGGTGGGCGGGGTACGCAACGTCCTGTTCGGCGAGGAGGACGACCTGACCACCGGGGAGGCCATGCCTCCAGCAGGTACCTTTCCCGCTGAGTACCGCAGCCCCCTGGAAGAGTAGCTTTGGCCGACGGGACACTCGAGCTAGCGAATCGGAGGCACCAAACCCATGGACTACACGACGCGAAAATGGCTGAGCGCCGGCTGGCTGATGCTCCTGGTGGCTGGCTGTGCAACGACCGCGGATACGCAGGAGTGCCTGCTGCCTGGGAGCAAGAACGTGGAGAGCGCGTTCAGCCAGGCGCGGGAAGATTTGAGTCGCGCGGAATGTCAGTATCGCTTCGACGCGTATTTCCAGCGGCTCATGGAAGTCGCCGAGGGCGATCCTGATACCGGTCATGCCAGACGCTTCAGCGACTTTCTCCTTTGGGCCAATTCCCAGGACATCATCAACAAGCGCACCGCAAAGGATTACTACAACCGATACTTCAGTCACAAGTTCGTGTCCCTGCCCGACACCTACAGCAACTGCGGCTACACCTGCCGGGTACGCGATGAGGTTGCTGCAAACATGCGCGATGAGCTGCGTGACAAGGACCAGGGCCTGCTCAAAGTAACCGGCGACCGGGAGAAGTACGCGCGGGCCAACGACCTTTATCAGTCGCTACAGCTCCTTATCGAAGCCACGTGCACGGCCTGTGAGAGCGTCCGTTAGGAGTGCGGTGATGAAGGGTATGAATTGGCAAGGCTTCCTCAACGGCGTTGGTGTAGGGGCCGTCACTGCCACGCTGCTCGGTATCGGCACGCTGTACGTGTTGAACATGGCCAACTGGATCGTTGTGGCGCCCCCGCCCATGCAGGAACTCCAGGTGCTGCTCAACTGGGCCTACGACAACCTGCGTCTGTCCGCCATTCCGTTCGCGCTGACGCTCGTCCTCTACGCTCACTCGCTCCGCCGGCTCAAGCGTCTGCTGGCTGCGCGCGAGGCACAGCCTGAGAGGGTGGCACAGGCGGACCATATGGTCGATATCTGGACCAATCTTTTCTTTGGCATCGGCGTGATCTGGACAGCCATCGGCATCCGCAGCGCATTGCTGACCGCTATCGGCAACCTGGATCCGGGAACAGCGGCCGAGCTCGGCGCCTTCAGCATCCTGCAGCGGCTGGTGGATGGCGGCATCCTGCTGGCCCTCTCGACCACCATATTCGGGGCCGTGGGAGGCTACCTGCTGCGACTGCTCAAGGCGATGGTGGTCGGTGTTCAACTACAGGCCTACTACGGCGAGTTCTCCAAGCATCAAACGGACGAGATTGGCCGTACCCTGCTCAATATCGAGCGCCACCTGGCGGTGCTCGTCAACGTCGCCAACGGGCGGCCCGGCGCGGAACGCAGCGCGGAGTAACCCGGATGAGGCTCAGGCCCGTTTCCGCATTCGGACGTCCCGCCGGGGCCGAGAGCTCATCCCACGAGCTAGAGGCGCTGCAGACGGATGTCATGCGGTTCATGGCCATACTCGGGTTTTGCCTCATGGCGATCTTCGCGCTGGTGCAGAGCCTGCCGGTCGGTCCGGGCGATCCGCGCCCGAAGCTGGAGCACCCGGAGCAGGTGGAGCTGGACCTGGCGGCAATGAAGCGCCAGGCCCAACGCCTGCGTCTACAGCTTGGGTCGCTCGAGCAGGATCTGGAAGCGGTTCGCGCCGAGATGCGCGAGGCCCTGGCCCAGCGGGAGGAAGCGGAGCGCCTACGCCGGCGCTACACCGCTGAAGCCGCAGAGGCGGAACAGCGCCGCAAGAAGTCGACGCACCGACTCGAGCGCACAGAGACCAGCCTGGACTGGGTGTCTCGGTTGGTGGACCGCGCGCGGGTCGAGCTGGACAGCCTGTCCGGATCTTTGGCCCGGGCGCGCCGGGCCCTGGCCAACACGGAGTCGGAGCACAAAGCCCTGGAGCAGCAGATCACGGAGCGCCGCCGCACCCTCACCGACCTACGCCGTGAGTTACGTGGAGAACGGCAGGCCTTGTCAGCGACGGAGGCCCAGCTCCAGGAAGTGGCCCGGGAACTTGCACAATACCAACCGCCAGTGCGAGAGTCAGCGCCTGAAGCCGAGCAGCCGACGGAGCCCGGATTTACCCTGCATTTCGCGTCCGAGAACAGTCTTTCGGCCCTCGTGCGGGGCAAGCAGGTGCGTCTCTATGCCCTGCTGGGCCGCCAGGCGTGGACATTGCGCGAGGGGCAGGCGGGGGCCCGTTTCGAGCGCGACGAAGTGCCGAACACCTACTTCGAAATGCACGCCCACACGGTTCCAGGGCGATACCTGAAAGCCATGGGTTCGGTGGCGGTCGACCCCCTGAAGCTCACCTGGGGGGTTACCCTGCCGGAGCAGACCCGACGCCGCATCACCGAGTTGATGTCCAGGCGCAGGGGAGGAGATCTGGTGATCCACGAGGACGGGAGGGTGAGTATCCACTAGGGATGTCAACGCGTCGAAGACCGGGTGACACGGCACCGCTGGCTCCCCGCGGCAACAGGGCGGCGCGGTTTCGTCAGCACCGTGTATCGGAGAGAGGAATGATGAAAGGGCCGTTGATTTGGCTGCTGGGTGCCGCCACAGCGCTGCTGGGCGCCTGTGCGACTCACCTTCCGTTGAGGGATGACGGGCGCAGCGAGCTGGACCGTTGGGTTGACGACGAGCTGGTGCCCTACACGGTCAAGGAGCTCAGCTCCCACCCCAGGTTCAAGGGGCAGCCCTTTCTGTTGGTCAGCATGCGGGGCGACACCGCGGATGCGAGCATTGACGACCTGACCGAGGAAATCCGCCAGCGCATGGTCGATGCGCTCCTGACGACCCCGGGCGTCAGGCTGGTTTGGCCTGCCGCCTACCGGCCCTGGCAGCACTTCGGTGAAATGGCCGACATCCCCTGCGGCGAGTTCCACCGCGAACGTTACTACATTGGACTGGATGTGGAGTTGTCGCCGTTGGACGACGCCTTGCAGGTCTCGGTGCGGGCCCTCGACCTGGTGGAGAACAGCTGGGTGGGCGGTTTTCATCAGGCGTGGCGGGGACCTCCCACCGAGGCACAGCGTCAAGCTCTGTCACGGCGCCACCCCGACGAGAACCTGCGCGGGCTCAGGGCCTCGCCGTTCGATGACACAGAGCCCGATCTGCTGGCCGCCTACCTTGCCCACAACCTGCGCTGCCGCCTGCGGCACATGGCAGGGGCAGAGGAGCTGGTCATTCGCGCCCACCGGGAACAGCCCGGAGAACACCCGTTCCTGGACAGGACTACAGAGCTGGTAACGAACTATCTGCGTCGCTTTCACGAGGCGCGGGTCACCGACGACCCGGCCGAGGCCACCGTCAGCCTGGCCAGCGAAATTCACCTGATCCATGACGATCTCCACCAGGTTTGGGTCGGCCTGCGCGACGCCCGCAACGGCCGCCATCTCCCCGGCTCGGAGACGGAGGCCTACGTCCGGCTGGACGCCACCACGGTGGCGGGCAAGCCCAGTGTGCGCGCCCGGCCGATACGTTTACCGGGCCCGACCGGGGCAACCCCCAACGCTCTCCGGACCACGGACGCTGCTCCCTCGTCCGGCGGAGCGTGGATGGAAGAACTCGGCCGACCGACGTCAGCCGTGACCAGCAACTCAGCCCCGGCCGAGGCCGCCTCGGCAGACTCGGCCAGCCCCATCGGTGCGCTCCGACTGGTGGCGTCCGAGCGCCGCATCAGCTGCGAGCCTGATTTGACCGAGGGCTCGAACGCGAGGGTCGTGGTGCATAAAGGGGAGCGCACCGGGGACGCATGCGGCGCTCTGGAGGTGGCCATCAAGCACCCGGCCCGTATGTTCGTGCTGGGTCAGTCCAGCAGCGGCCGCATCAACTGGATTGCTCCCGAGCCATGCGGCGGCGGATACGAGCTGGGCACGCCAGTTCAGGACGGTGAAATGTTTCGCTTCATGCTCTCGAACGGCGCGGATCATCAGCGGTTGAGCGATGAAACCGCGGACACCTGGGTGTACGTGATTGCCATCGCGGACCGCGGTGAGCAGGAGACGCGCCGCACCCTGAGGCGGCTGATGGACGGCGAGCCCCTCGGGCTATGCGCAACGACACGCACTCACCCTCTTTCCCCTGATGGCTGGCAGCGACATCTGGATGCCCTGCAAACAGAGAGCGGAGGAAAACTGGAATGGCGAGCCATACATTTCCCGCCCGGCGAGCAACGCTTGACGCACCTCTGATGATGCCGCTGCCCCCGCCGCGTGAGGTTGCGTCCTACCGTAGGCTTGGCGTTGCGGAGCTCGCCGCCTCCCGAGAACCCGACCGCCATCGGACTCGGCATCCGTGAGAGTTGTTGGAATCATGGCCGGCGTGCTTCTCGCCGCACTGGGCGGCGCACTGTTCCTGCGTGCCGCCATGCCCGATCTGTGGCTGCAGCTGACGGAAGAGCTGCCGCAGCGCCTGGCCGGGGTCACCCGGTCCGACTCCGTTGCCGAGAAACCGCGAACGGAGCCGTCCGTGACCTCAGCGCAGGCTGCGCCCCCCAGAATCGCTTCCCGGCCGCCGCCTGCGCTGGCGACGCGGGAACCCGGTGCCGCGGGCGAGACGGATGGCCTGGCCCAAGGGCCGGACACTGGCGCGCGATCCCAGGAGAGCACCGCTCCGGCAGAGGAACCACCGGTCGCAGCAAGTGAGGCAGAGGCCGAGGCACGCAGCGACGCAACGCCGAGATTTCTCGAGCTTCAGACGAGCACGGGTCCGGCCCCCGGGCGGGCTCCCGGCGAAGCCTTGTCGGGTGCTGCGGCGGCCGGAGCTGGCACTGGAACACTTCCCTCCTCGCGCCCTGTCGCCCAAGCGCGCGGCAACAACGAGCCGCCCTCTGCATCGACCGCCCCAATCGCCTGGCACGCCTTCTGGAAACCCTTCAGGACAGAGAGCTCGGCCGCCGGCTTCGCCTCCCATATCGGCGCGGCGACCGGTCTGCCCATAGAGATCAGACGTAATCGGCACGGGAGATACCTGGTGGGGTTTGCGTATGCCGGCCCCAGGGAGCTGGAACGCAACATCGCCCTCATTGAGGCCCGCACCGGCCTGCGGGTGCTCGCGCAAGCTTACCGATGACGGGTTCGTGGGCGGCTCCGGCGCTTGCGGCACTGCTCCTGGTCAGCGCGCCGACCGCGGCCAGTACCCGGCACGTTCTGGACGGCGAGGACCTGGCGCACGCCTGGGGTGCCTTCCTGGCGGAGCCGTCCCGCAAGGACGAGCTCCGGTTGAGATATCCTTACGAACGCTGCTTTCGTCGCGCCGCCAGCGAGTCCAACCTGCCCCTGAGCCTGCTCATCGCCGTGGCCAGGGGCGAATCGGACTTCGATGCGAATGCCCGTTCCAGCGCCAATGCCTTCGGGTTGATGCAGATCCAATGGCCGGGGACCGCCCGACACCTGGGCATCCAGCGACTTCGGGACCTGTATGATCCGTGCACCAACGTCCGCGCCGGAGCGCGCTACCTTCGCGAGCTGCTGGTCCGATACGACGGCGACTTGCACCTGGCCTTGGCGGCCTACAATTACGGCCCCAGCCGCATCCGGGTGAATGCCGGAGGCAACGATATACCCGAGGGTGCCCGCTGGTACAGCGGCTACATTTACCGGCATCTCCGGTACGTGCGCGCCGGAGCGGCCCGCGCGCCGCGCGTCGAGCCGGCACCCTACCAGAGCGAGCGCAAGCTTGAAGTGCTGGTGTTCCGGCGGCCCTTTCGCGCGGAGGCCAATGTGAACTACCTGGAGGCAGAGTACCCCGACCTGAGACTGGATTGGTTCCGCCGCAGGCTCGGCGGTTTTGGCGTGGTGCTCCTCTATCGCGACGAAGCCGAGCACCGCCGGGGCGTACAGATCCTCCGACGCGCCGGCGTGATGCTTGACTGAGGAAACAGCTGGCGTGGTATCAGTTGAGATAACCAAAGCTGCACCCAAACCAGCACGCAGCCAAACAACGGCGCAGAAAGTCGGTCATGGGCAGGTGAGGATCTCCCGGGCTCGGGTGTAGGTTTTTCCGAGCAGATATTTAGCTGTCTGGGCATGGCACTTTCTGCCTGTCCCGCCCCCTCCTTTTTCCCAGATAGCACTCGGATACGACAGCGGATATACGTTCACCGGCCGTGAGGTCCTGGACCCACCTGTCATGCCGGTTCGGCTCACCGCTCGTGATGCATTTCAGGGAACATAAGGAGGTTTCGACTTGGTACGTGTGTCCCGCCTGAAGCTCCACCTCGAACTCATACAGGGAGCCGAATGGCCACGTTTCCGCGGTTATCGTGTACTGACCGGGCTGCAGTCGTATCGATGAGGACGGACCCGACCTCTGGGTTTGCTTCTTGTTTCGATCGTGGTGGTACTCTACGCGTCCGTCAGCAGCGTTAACAATCCGGCGTGTTCTAGCCGGATGCACCTTGAATACTGCCACCTCTGCGATTGCCACCGCTGCGCTCCCTTCTCCTGCACTACGGGACTCGCGGTAGTCTTCCTCGACCACGGCCACCACCGGCTGCGCTTTGCCGGAGCCACGCGGGTCGCGATAGTCTTCCTCCTCGCTTGCCATCGCTGCGTTCCCTTCGCCTGCGTTACGGAACTCGCGGTATTCTTCCTCGACCACGGACATCACCGGCTGCGCTTTGCCGGAGCTACGCGGGTCGCGATAGTCTTCCTCTTCGCTTGCCACCGCTGCGCTCCCTTCACCTGCCTTACGGGACTCGCTGTAGTCTTCCTCATCTACGGCCACTACCGCCTTCGCTTTGCCTAAGCTACGCGGGACGCGATTGTCTTCTTCGCCTGCAGCGACCGCTGCGCCTGGGTTGCCCGCACTGCTAAACTCATTTGGCTCCACCTCGGGGCACGGCACTCTCCGTCGCTGCCCGCTCCTCTGCTTTGCAAAATAGCACTCGGATACGACGGCTGATACGCGTTCACGTGTCGTCATATCCTCAATCCACCTGTCATGCCGGTTCGGTGTCCCGGCGCTCAGGCATTTCAGGGAACACAAGGAGGTCTCGACTTTGTAGGTGTGTCCCGCCTTCAGGTCCACGTCGAATTCGTACACCGACCCAAATGGCCACGTCTTCGCGGTCACCGTGTACTGACCGGGCAGCAGTCTGATACGCAGATGTGACGCAGACCGCAGGCCTCCTTTCGGTGCTGCATCGGACTGGTATTCCGTGCGTCCATCATCAGCGCTGACGATCCGGCGTGTATCAGCCACATTCGCCTTAAAAACTGCCACCTCTGCTACTGCTTTGCCTGCACCGCTGGAGTCGCGATAATCCTCCCAAGTGGCGCAGCCGGCACCGAGAGTCGCGACACCCGCCACCACAAGCAGACGAAATCTGCCTAAATATCGCCCCATGAGAGCATCTCGTACGGCTTTGTGACTAACGCTAAACATAAGCAGAACCAAATCATCCACCGCTTATCCCGTTGACGAAACATCCCAGCACGAGGACTGGTCTTGCGCCGGTGGTCCGTAAGCGCCCGGTCCGCCTGGTCGCCCAAGTTGCAGAGAACGGCCAGCTAAAGGGGCACGGTGAGGCGGGCGTAGCTCACCAGGAAGGAAATAACCACTACCGCCAGGAGATTAAGCCAGATCCCCGCCCTGACCATCTGGGCGATGCTGATAAAGCCGGAGGAGAAGACGATGGCATTCGGCGGCGTGGCCACCGGCAGCATAAAGGCGCAGCTTGCGGCCAATGCGGCTGCGGTCAGAATCACACCTGGTTCCATGTTCAGGGCAGTCGCCGTTGCAGCCAGGACCGGCATCAGGGTGGTCGTTACCGCGGTGTTGCTCGTGATCTCGGTCATGAATACTACCATGATCGTCAGTGCCAGCAGAAAGAGCAGCATCGGTGTGCCCTCCAGGCCCATGAAGCCGGACGCCAGATAGACGTCGACACCATTGCGGGCCACCGTGCTGGCCAGGCTGAGGCCCCCGCCAAACAGTAGCAAAATCCCCCACGGCAGCTTCTTGGCGGTCTCCAGGTCCATGGCAAACACGCCTTCCTTCGCCTTAACCGGAATAACGAACAGGGACAAACCTCCGATCATGGCAATGACGGGATCAGTGAGTCCCGTGAGGCCGGTCCAACGAACGAGCAGTGGCCGCGTAATCCACCCCAGGGCCGTCAGCGCAAATACCACAAGCACGGTCCACTCACCCCGAGACATGGGACCGAGCTTTTGCAGCTCGGTAACAATGAGCGCCCGCCCTCCCTCCACGTGGCGAAGACGCACCGGGAATGCCAGACGGGTCAGATACAACCAGGTGAGCGGCAGCATCACCAGGACCACCGGCAGCCCAACCTTCAGCCAGTCCACCATAGTCACGTCCACGCCGTAGCGCTCCTGGACAAAAGCCGCCAGGACAAGATTGGGTGGTGAGCCGATGAGAGTGCCCAAACCGCCGATGGAGGCGGCATAGGCAATGCCCAGCATCAGGGCGGTGGCAAAGTTCTCGATGAGGTCCGTCTTGCCGGCGTCTTTCGAGCGCTGCTTGAACATCTCCACCACACTCACCGCGATGGGCAGGAGCATGATGACCGTGGCCGTGTTGGAGATCCACATGCTGAGGAAGGCAGTTGCCACCATGAAGCCCCCGATCAGTCTCACTGGCTCCGTCCCGACGGCCAACACCGTAAGCAGAGCGATGCGCCGATGCAGCCCCCAGCGCTCCAGGCTCAGGCCGATGAGAAAGCCGCCGAGAAAAAAGAAGATCAAGGGACGACTGTACGGGGCAGCCGCTTCCGCAATGCTTCCGGCACCAGTCAGGGGAAAGAGCACGAGGGGCAACATGGCAGTCACGGGCAGCGGCGCGGCTTCCGTGAGCCACCAGCAGGCCATCCAGGCTGCAACCGCTGCCGTGGCTCTGCCAGCGGGGCTCAGGCCATCTGTGCCGGGCCCGTCCGCTTCCGGCACGAGCAGATAGACGCCAACGGCGAGGGCCGGCCCGAGAAACAGCCCGAGCCAGCGGATACGCATCGCCGCCCTGTTGCTATCGATGGTGGCGGTCCTCGTTTGTGCCCGGACACGCATGGACGTCCGGTTCGAGCAACGGATAGCAGTGTTCAGCTCACCCAGCGGCGACGCAGCTGCCGTTTGGCGGGCTGCGATGCTAATCGGAGCCCGGCAGGATGACTACCCCAGCCGAGTTTCCCACAGTGCCCACGCGTCTCGGACCTTGAACTGAGCTAGGCATGGACAGGCGTTGCCGTCTCGGCTAGAGCAAGAGGGATTCAGCCAGGCTGCTCCTCTGCCGCCATGATATTGGCGATTGACGCCTCGCTCAACAGACTCCTCTCAATTCAGCACCGCGACAAGTGTTGCAGCCGATGTGGCTCCACTCGCGATCTTGCCTATGTAGCTGATTCGGAATGCGCAACCGGTAGGTCCCATCTGGGCGTTGGCGGAGCGGCGCAGATGGCGAGCGGCGCACGGATAGTCTGGACTGGGCACCAGGTTTGCGTGCTGTGCTTGCGCCATCCGCACACCGCTTGGGAACGCGCAGACCTCCAGGGTCGTTGGTCGCCCCAGACCCGAGGATAGCCGACTCAGATGACCATCTGCGTCAGCTGTCCCTTTGTGGGGCTGAGGCACCCCTGGGCAGCAATGCGCTGTAAGATTCGATTGCTTCGGCTAGGTGAATGATCGATCCTGTTTGCCCTGTATCGCTCAAGCGCTCCGATCCGAAGGGCGGTCTCCCAACGTTTTCATCTGTCGGTTGCCAGCCCACACCCAACGGGCGTCCTGCCCGTTGGGTCCCCGCATGCGTGCTCTCGCCTACCTGTCAGTGCAACGGGTCTTCGTCCAAGGGATACTGCGGCGCCTCCGGGAAATTCCCTGCCCACGAATTTCCTTCGATGTGGGCATGGAAAATCTCGTGACAGTAGTCCTTGCTGTGATGCGGCGAGAAGGATCCATACGACCTGGGATCGGCCAGATTGGTACGAAACTCCTTGTCATCCCTGACGATCTGACCATCGGCCTTAATATTGCTTGTTCGTCCCACGTGAGTGTACATCACGTTTTCACGTGGCTCTCCCAGCCCATACAGACTGATCGGAACATAAATCGCATCGTGTGCCGGGTCGTCGAAGGGGTACATGGGGATACCATCATTGTTGTTCACGTACCGGTGAGTGTTTAGGGCGCGCACGCCCGACGCACTGCTCTTCGAGTCGTAGAGCTTCTTGAACAGGCCGTTGCCTACCCGCGGACCACCACAGGTGTAAACCGCCTGAGCTTTATACCTGTTCCGAAGACCCGGCCCATAGCCCTGGTCGATTGCACAGAGCGTTGCAAGCGCTGCCCCGAGGCTATGTCCAGTGACAAACAGCTGCTTTGAGCTACCTCCGTGAACTGCAATACGCCTGTTGATGTATCCGCGCACATCCCAGTAGTCGGTGAAGAACCCCGTGTGTACGCCAGGCAACTATCTAAGCGGTATGGGTCTTCCATTCCGATCCTTTTCGACTACACCGAAGAGATTCTCCTTGTAGCCGTCCTTCACCGTGCCCCATTGATTCACCAGCTTCTGTTGAGAGTTGAGGTCGGTCTCGATCCAGTCTTCGTAGCCGTCTACGCTGGTAATCGCGTCTGAGCCACGAAACGCCACGATGATGGCCGTCCGAGTCGACATGACCGCATACTGCACATTCTCCTTGTCGTCGATATCGTAGCGTGCGTTCAGAAAACGCGCTCCCAAGCTCTCGAACAACGGTTTCGCTTTGTTCCGGAAGGCCGGAAAGCTGTCGCTTAGCCCTGCGTTTCCTTCCGGATATGCATGGGGGTACATATAGTGGCAAACCAACGCAAGCAGGTAAGAGTTGCCGAGGCTGTGTCCACGCTCGGTTACGTTCATGTAGTCCAGTGCTTTCTTTGCCTGCGAGGAATGTTTCTGCGCAATCGATAGGCTTGATAGTGGCATGTTCATCTCCGTTCTATTCCAAGACTGAATACGCTTTAAAGGAACGGTTACCTTGGACATACCGAGCTTTGTGGCAGCCCTCGACAACCGTCGACCAAGCATAGTGACGGGCAAGTTCGGAAAATGTGATTTTCTGCACAGGCGAATGTTGAACCCTTACCTGACCTGCGGCACGGGGCCGTCGACGAGGAGACACCATGAGAGACCGGCTTGGGAGACAAACTCCCACAGCACAGATCGGCTGCTGGCAGGCAAGCCTCGCACCTAGCCCGGATTCCTCCCCGGGATTCGGAATCTTGGGTCGCTCTGGCAACGCAGATTGGCCGATCGTCCGCAGAGGCATAGCTGTAGCTATGGGTGAGGCGGAAAGTGATAAAGGTCCCGTGGACCTTTATACCGCCGAACGGGTCGCCCAAGGATGGGCAACCCTGGACCATCCAGCGTAGCGGGAACGCGAAGCTTGGATGGAAGGGGGACCGGTCAAGATGCAACGCAGACAGAAGCCGATAGGACGCGCCCAGCACTGTGAAAAACTCAGGCGCAAGACGGGCTTCGGCACCCTTGTCGAAGAATGCCTGCCGGTGCGGATGCCCACCAGCCGCAACCGAATCAACTGGTGGCCATCGACGAGGCCGCGGTCAGGGCTGCCAGTGGTCAGTCCCACCTATCAATGCGGCTCGCCATCCCGCCCGGGTGAGCGGTTTCAGCTGTCTGAACCGGAGCCGCTAGTCCCCTCTGCTTCGGATTCGACGGGCCGAGATCGGACAGCATCGGCGGCCAGATTCCCGTCGGCCGGTCCGGGGAGCTTACCATCGGCTCCTGCCATCCTCTGCTGCCTTCCGACGTTGCGGTCGAAAACCCAGCGCAGGAAGACGTCCTGGACCTGCCGGCCACGCCACGGTGTCAGCCCCGGCTGGTTGACCATCAAAACAACCACCCATCGGCGCCCGTCCCGATCCAGGACGTATCCTGCCATGGTGCTCACATCATCGAGAGAACCGGTCTTGACATGGGCCCGCTTTGCCAGGGCGTCGCCCCGAAACCGAGTGTGCATCGTCCCGTCCACACCCGTCACAGCCAGGGAGCCCATGAACTCCGGCATCTGCGGACTCTCATACGCGTGTAGAAGTAAGCGGCCCATGCTTTTCGCCGAGATCCGAGTATCACGGGAGAGCCCCGAACCGTTGTCCACCAGGAGCTCAGGAAAATCCAGAGACTGGGCATCAAGCCACTTGTCCACGGCGCGACGGCCTTTCTCAGCGGTTCCGGGCGCACCCTCCATCTCCGCGCCCAAGGTCAGGAACACCAGGCGGCTCATGAGATTGTTGCTGTACTTGTTAATCCCGCGAATGATCTCCCCCAGAGGCCGGGACTCGGTTGAATGGAAAAGGACGGCGTCCTCGGGCACGGTACCGTCCACCACCTCGCCATCGAGCCGCCCACCGAGCTCTCGCCAGAGGGCCGTGAAGGCACCGCCGACATGGTCCGATGGCTCCATCATCAGCCTGGTCATGACCGCGTCGGGGCATTCTGCCGAGTAACTGCCGTGCAGCCGGACCGTCGCATCGCCTCCACCCTCCGCCACTGTCAGCCGCGGCCGGTGATAACGCCGCCAACAGGGCGCATCGACCAGCTTCAGGCTGTTGCTGATGTGCAGGTTGGCAAGGGGTGGCTCCGTGAACACCCGTACCCGCTGAGACTGTCGGTCCGGCAACAGGTGGAACTGGGTCGACTGGAAGTTCAGACTCAAGGCATGGGGTAAAGCGTTGTAGCTACGGTAGGGCTCGCCGTCGAACTCGCTCCGTTGATGTGCCGAGGCCTCCAGGTAACTATCGTCGACAGCCACATTGCCGCCGATCTGCTGCAGTCCCCGCAGCCGCATGCCCCTGACAAACTTCCAGAAAGCATCCAGGGTCATGTAAGGGTCGCCGTAACCCTTGAGCAGCAAATCACCACGCAGGTACCCTTGCTCCAGTCGACCCCGCACATAGGCCTCGGTACGCCACGTGTAGTCTGCGCCCAGGACGTCCAGGGCCACGAGGGTGGTGAGGAGCTTGATCACCGAGGCCGGATTGCGCGGCACGTCCTGGTTGAAGGCGACCAGCGCCCGGGGACGGGAGACGTCCCGAACATAGGCGCTCACATTCCGCGGGTCTATGCCGTAGTTGCGCAGCTTCTTGTAGATGGGCTCGGGCAACTCGGTGGCGGTGGCGGATGCTGTAAAACCGGCTGCCAGCGCCACAGCGAGTATCGTCACCCGAATCAACCCCCGCCTGCCGAGGGAGCACAAGTTTCCAATTGTTCCAAGTCCGCAACGTGCGAAGTTCACTCCACGCTCTCCTTTCCCTTCAGCACTTCCGAGAGTCGATAGCGACGCGTTGTTTGATTTCAAGCACCGGCGTTCACTCCCGCATGTCTTTCACGCCCCGCCCCTCTCCTGAGCATATCAGCAGAAGCACCACCGAAGCGAAGGCTTGCTCATGTCTCACTCCACGGGCTGCAACGGCTCGTTCGACGTGTCCCGTGGACCCTCGTAAGCGACTGACTTCGACAGCAATGACGCCCTGACCGTCATCAGGGGCTTTGTGGAGGCCGCCGGGACTACCGGCAGGCCGGGGTCCGCAGTCTCGCCGGACTTAGGATTGCCTCCCCTCTCAGGCTCCGGCGATTTGACTACGCAGGCCGTCTCCCGCGCCGATGTTTGGCTGTGTAATGAGTGTAGGTAATCAGGTGCGATCATCCAACACCAGAAACCGGACTCGCCTGCCGCCGAGCACGCAATGAAGGAAAGGTCTGGCGTGGTGGGCTGGGACACTGGTCGCAAGCTTGAGTCTTCAGCGTCGAGACTGGCCAGGCTTCAGCACGACGCTCCTCTGCATACTGGGTCCTCGTGTCGCGATGCACCGCGGCACGCGTGACACGGGGTTGAGTCCACGAGTAAATTGGCACCATGCTTCCCCGGCCCCCAGAGCTGACCGCGCGCGCACTGCTCACCGGCGCGGTGCTCGGCGCTGCGCTGGCACCGTGTAATGTCTACTCCGGCCTGAAGATCGGGTGGTCGTTCAACATGTCGATCACCGCGCTCCTGCTGGCGTTCGCCTTTTGGCGCCTGCTCGATCGCAGCAGACGGGTACGGCGCTGGGAGATTCTGGAGAGCAATATCAACCAGACCACGGCCTCCTCGGCCGCTTCCATCATCTCCGGCGGCCTGGTCGCCCCCATCCCGGCGCTTGCGCTCATCTCCGGAAGCAACCTCCCGTACTGGCCGCTGGCGGGCTGGGTGTTCGCGGTAAGCTTCCTCGGCATCTGGATCGCATGGTATCTGCGCGAAGCACTCATCGTCGAGTCGCGCTACGTGTTCCCGGCGGGCGTAGCCACCGCTGAGACCATGGTCGAGATCTTCAGCCACGGCCGCGAGGCCATGCGCAAAGTGGTCATGCTGCTTGGCGCCGGCCTGGTCGCAGCTCTGGTCAAGCTGACCGACGCCTGGTGGTGGGCGATACCGCGCTGGGCACCCGACATCGCATTCAGGGGCGCAGGCGGTCTGGCGGGAGGGGTTTCGCTGAAGAACCTGACCGTTGCACTCGAGCCATCGCTGCTCCTTGCCGGCTTCGGTGCCATCATCGGCCTGCGGGCCGGACTGTCGTTGCTTCTCGGCGCTGCCATGGCCTGGCTGCTTCTGGGACCGTGGGCACTGGCTGCGGGCTACATTGACACCGGTCCAGCCGACCCGAGGGCCTCCTGGTTCGGGGTTATGGTGGAGTGGCTTTTGTGGCCAGGGGTAAGCCTCATGGTTGCCGCCACCCTCGGCAGCTTTCTGCTCCGGTTCATCCGCAGGGAGGCCAGAAGCGCCCACCCCCTGAAGCTCATCGATGGGTCGCAACCGGACGTCAAGACGCGGTTGGCCGGGCTGCTGGTGGCCAGCGCCCTGGCAGTGCTGCTGCAGGTTCTGCTGTTCGAGGTCAGCCTTGCGATGGCGGTGATCGCGGTGCCCATGGCTTTCGCACTGGCCGCGGTCGCGGCCCGGGTCGTTGGCGAAACCGGCATTCCTCCTATTGGTGCCATCGGCAAGGTATCGCAGCTCGGCTTCGGGCTTATGGCTCCCGGCCAGGTCGTCACCAACCTGATGACAGCGAATGCCGCTGGGGGTGCTGCCGGCCAGTGTGCCGACCTGCTGAACGACTTCAAGGCCGGCCAGCGAATCGGCGCCACCCCGCGCTTTCAGGTGTTGGCGCAAGGCCTGGGTGTCTTGACCGGAAGCCTGGCGGGCAGCCTGGTCTACCTGATGCTGGTCCCTGATCCGGCGGCAACCCTCATCACCGACGAATGGCCTGCCCCGGCTGTGGCCACCTGGAAGGCTGTTGCCGAGGCTCTGCAGCATGGCTTCGAGAGCGTGCCGGCGAGCGCCCGGCTGGCGATGCTGGTAGGGGGCATGGCAGGGATCATCATGGCGTTGCTGGAACGCAGCCGTCACCGGCCCTGGCTACCCAGTGCACCGGCACTCGGTCTTGCTTTCGTCATTCCGGCGTCGATTTCCGTGATGATGTGTTTCGGCGCCATCGTCGCCACCCTTCTCCACCAATTTGCACCGCGCTGGCATACCCGCTTCCTGGTCGCCGCCGCTTCGGGTCTCGTAGCCGGCGAGAGCATCGCCGGCGTGCTGGCAGCGTTTCGGGACATGCTGTGGCCCTAAACTCCGGCGACGCGGGTGCCGCACAGACGGCGTTGTGCTCCGAACAGAGGATTCAAATCCGCTCGGGAGCGCATGCACACCCGAGGACATCGACTTTCTGAAGAGGCGTTATCTTCTTTGGTCCTTAGCCGCGGACGGAAACTGCGTGCCCTCAACGGCAGTTGCCTCTCCCCCGGCATGTCGCAGCCAGAAAAGCCGGATTCCAAGCGACCACCGGCGGCTATCACGGGCCCTCGCCTGCATCGAGCTTCCTGATCTTGTCGAGCACTGTAGCCTCGAGGTCGCGCTTGAACTGCGCCACTCGATCGAGCAGGGCATCATCGCCGGCTCCAAGGATCTGCGCGGCAAGAATACCGGCGTTCTTGGCGCCGTTGATCGCGACGGTGGCGACCGGCACCCCGGCAGGCATCTGCACGATTGACAGCAGCGAGTCCTGACCGCCGAGCGCTGAAGTCCTGACCGGCACGCCGATCACGGGCAGTTCGCTGATCGCCGCCGCCATGCCGGGCAGGTGAGCGGCGCCGCCCGCACCGGCTATGATGACGCGAATTCCGCGGCCCCGTGCCTGCTGGGCGTATTCGTACAGCCGCGCTGGCGTGCGGTGGGCGGACACGATGGTCAGCTCGTGGGGGACGCCTAATTCTCCCAGAATGCCGGCAGCCTCCCCCATGACCGGCAGGTCCGAATCGCTCCCCATGATGATGCCGACGCGAACCGTATTCATAGTTTCTCGTCTCCCAGAATCTTTATTGATTTCTTGACGACGCTGGCCTTCTCACAGGCGCCCTCGAGGGTTTCGTCAATCACCGTGACATGGCCCATCTTACGGCCAGGCTTGGTCACGGCTTTGCCGTAGATGTGCAGGCAGACGCCGGGTATCGCGAGCACCGCGGCGAGCCCTGAGATCAACGGACGCCCCTGATAGCCCGGTTCGCCGAGCAGGTTGACCATCGTGGCCGGTGACAACTGCCGGGTCTCACCCAGCGGCAGTCCGAGAATCGCCCGCAGGTGCTGTTCAAACTGGTCGGTGACGCAGGCCTCGATGGTGTGGTGACCTGAGTTATGGGTTCGGGGCGCCACCTCGTTTACCAGCAGCTGGCCATCGCTGCTCAGGAACATTTCGATGCCGAACACGCCCACCCCGTCCATCGCCTCCACCGTCCGCACCGCCAAGTCCTCGGCATGGCGCGCCACTTCGGGCGGCACGCCGGCAGGCGCAACCAGGAAGTCGAGAAGGTTCTGCTGCGGGTGAAAGCGCATCTCCACCGTTGGATAAACCCGGCACTCGCCGCCCGCGTTGCGCGCAACAATTACCGCGAGCTCTTTTTCGGCTTCGACGAAGCGCTCCACATAGCTCGGCACCGACAGGTGGCCGGCAAAGGCGCGGGCATCGCTCATGACAATCACGCCGCGGCCGTCGTAGCCGCCGCGCCTCGCTTTCTGCACCAGGGGATAGCCGAAGCTGTCGAATACGTCGGCATCGGGCTTCGGCATGTCCATAAAGTCTGAAGTTGGTATTCCGGCCTCCCGCAGGAGCCGCTTCTGCCGATACTTGTCCTGGATGTTGGCAAGCAGTTCAGGGCGCGGGTAGATGCGATGTCCCTCCGCCTCCAGGCGGATGAGCGTCTCGGTCTCGATGTTCTCAAGTTCGAAGGTAATCAAGTCGCAGGACTTGGCCAGTTCGCGCAACATCGCCGGGTCGCTGTAGTCGCCGACGATTTGATGGCCCGCGACCTGTCCTGCAGGTGATCCTTGCAGCGGATCGAGCACGACACAGGTACAGCCGAGACGCCTGGCCGCCTTAACCGTCATTCGCCCGAGCTGACCGCCGCCGATCAGGCCGATACGGGCTACCGGGCAAGGAAAAGTGTCTTTCATCAACGCCGCCGATTCACTAAAGGCCCCGGACTCCTGTTCCGGCGCAAGCCGGTCCCGCAAAAAAGCCGTGTTCAATCTCCGCCGCTCAACCACCCGGATGGACGACTGGGCGGTATGCGCCGGGACGAAGTGTGCGAGGATACCGTATAAAACGACGGGACGCGCGAGGCGACCCGAAGGGTGGGCGCCGCGGAGGGCGGCATGGACCCCATTCAGAAAGCCGCTCTAACTCCAAGATTCTGTTCTAAATAGTGAAAACGGCTCAGGCGTTGGACATCTCAATGGACCGTCCGGCCTTCTGAGCGCTTCCCTCGCCGAAGTTAGCCCGGATCTCTCACCGGGATTCGGAATCTTGGGTCGCTCTGGCAAAGCAGATTGGCTGGTCGCCCGCAGAGGCATAGCTGTAGCTATGGCTCAAGGGGGACCGGTCAAGATGCAAAGCCGGAGTGGGCCAAGAGCCGAATAGGACAGGCTGTTCACAAGGAAGACCGGCTCGGTGAAGCCCATGTGCTAAGTTGGCCGACATAGCCTGCAATCCGAGGTCCGCCTGGTGAGAAATCCGGGCTAGGCGCGGATATCGCCGGGTTCGCCGGGCGGAAGGCCGCTGCGAGGTCCGAAGACACACGCAAAGGACAATCGATGAAGCGACTGCTCTGGGTAGTGATCCTGCTGTGGCCTGTCGCAGGCCTTCCCATGGACGGCAACCAGTTGCTGAAGGCATGCAGGATGCTGCTGAAGTCAGAAAGCGCTCCTCTTACGCCCGAGGAGTCCATGCAAGCCATGGTTTGTAGTGGCTACGTGGGCGGCATCTGGGAACTGGTGCATTACTTCCGGGTGGCGGAGAAGCCCGCCGGCAATCTGTTCTGCCCGACCGGCCGCGTGGAGCCGAGAAAGGCCGTCCAGATCACCGTCACCTACCTCGAGCAGCACCCGGACCTGCTTCGTTATCTGGCTTCCCAGCAGGTCGTGCGTGCTTTTCAGGAAGCCTTCCCCTGCGAGAGCGAGTAGAAGGGCTCGAGCGGTCTGATAGAATTCGGCCATCGAGTGCCATTCGAAGGATTCCCCTATGGTTGCGGAAACAGAGCACAGCGTATTCGACGAGGCGGCCGACCAGGTTATCGAGCTGGGGAATCGGTTGGCCGACAAAGATCCACAGGTCCACCTGTGGGACATTGCGGACGGTCTGCTGGCTGGGGTCATCCAGTACTGGCTGTACACCCGACAGCCCTGTGAGGATCCGGATTGTGAGGAATGCGCACCGGTGAACACGGCTGAGCGGCGCTTGGCGGCGCTATTGCAGGACGCGCAGCGCCTCGCCGCCGAGAGCGAGTATTACCATTCTCCCAATGACATCAACGTGGGTCGGGCATGATTATCGGGCCTGCTACGTCTTTCATGGCTCGGGGTCGTAGGGAACCACGTTGTCCTGCTCTCTCGGGTCGTTGCGAGCAACGATAGCCACGGCCCGCTGGGTGGTGCTCAGGTTGCGCGGCTGATGAGGCACACCCGGCGGAATCAGGATGAAGTCGCCTGCCTGATGCTCAACCGATTTCGTCAGACCGGCGCCGTAGCGAGTTTCCACCCGTCCTTCCAGGAGGTAGATGGCCGATTCGTAGCCCTTGTGGTAGTGGGGCCGAGCTGCGGCGCCGGCCGGGATAATCACCAGGCTCATGGACAGTCCCTTAGCGCCGGCGGTTTCGGCGGAGATGCCGACGAAATAGGGTAGTTGTTGCTTGGCCTCGATGCCTACCGGGGTGCGCACCGTGACAATGGCTTCGTCGCTGGGCTCAGCGAGCCCCGAGATGGGCAGCAGCGCGCTGCCGGCTCCCAGCAGTAGCATCCTCAGGCTCGCGGTCAACACTTGTGACATGGACAGCGCCTCCGTGGGTTTCCACGTTGTTTGTGGACCTCGGAGGGAAAGGATTTGTTTCTCCCATGAAGACGGTCTCAAACAACGGCCTAGCGGCGGCGCTTTTGGCCGCGGGCGTCGCCCTCGGTGGCTGGTTCGTGGGGGACGGGTTCGTCCAGGGACGCACCGCTGACCGCTTCGTTTCAGTCAAGGGGCTGTCCGAGCGCGAAGTGCAGGCCGACATCGCCTTGTGGCCGATTCGCTTCGTGGTCACGGACGATGAACTGACCAGGGCCCAGGCGGGTGTCAAGCGTAGCGAGCGGGCGGTAATGGGCTTCCTGCGGCGCTTCGGTCTGCAAGACGGAGACACGGAGGTACATCGGTTGACGGTGAACGACCGGCTGGCGAATCCCTATCGCAGCGGGCCCATTGAGAGCCGGTTTGTGATCACGGAGACATTGATGGTGCGCACGAACCAGCCAGAGCTGGTGAAGGAGGCGAGTCAGCACATTGGCGACCTGGTGGACGCTGGGGTAGTGCTGGCGGGCGAGGGCGGGCCGCACGCAGGGCCGGCCTACCTGTTCACCCGGGTGACCGAGCTGAAGCCGGGGATGATAGCGGAGGCGACGGCCAACGCTAGACGCGCGGCGGAGCAGTTCGCCGCGGATGCGGCCAGTCGACTCGGCGGGATTCGACGGGCCAGCCAGGGGGTATTTGTCATTCGACCACGGGACCGTGCGCCGGGAATCACGGAGCAGAGCCAGCTGCACAAGAGCGTACGCGTGGTCTCCACCATCGAATACTACCTGGAGGAGCGCTAACGGCGGGTACCGGTGTCACCGTCATCCCGTATCGGTGATCGCGACGCCCTCGCCCGAGGGCGTAGAGGGACTCGGGCTATTGAAACACCTGTTTGCCCGCGAGCCAGCGGCGCTGCAGCTCCGGATTATCCAAAGCCTGGTGGAGGGCGACCACCAGATTGGGCAGGAACTCCTGCCGCCCGCTTTTGCCGAGTGCCTCTTTTAGGCCGCCGAAAGCCCCGTCCATGATGCCGTGAATCGTGCCGTTGGTGCGCACACCCCGCTGGTGGGCTGGTTTCGAGGGGTTCTTCGCGGCCCGTTCGCACGCTGCCACGTCAAGGGAGTTGTAGGCGCGACACATCAGCGGCCGCACGGCATAGACGCTGCACCGGTCCTCGCTGTCGAGAAGGGGGCATCGGATGCGCGCAGCGAAATAGGCTTCGTGGTCGAGGCCGCGGGACAAGCTGGCGGCGGCCGTCAGCTTCTTGCGAAGGGAGCGGATCCGGCCTTCGGACCAGTTGGCCCGTATGTGGTCCGCCAGACTGAACACTTCCGGGGGCGTGACGTTGACCTGCTCGTAGCAGCAGAAGTGGCAGCCGGGGCGGCAGTTGGGGACTTGCCAGCCAATCGCCCGCGGATCCTCGATGGCCCGGGGCGCTAACGAGGCCAGCGCCGTCTCCGCCAGTTGCGCCGCCTCTTGCGCTAGACGGGGCAGCTCTTCCGGGGACGGTCCCCCGGACAACCGGGATTCGGTCGCGACGCGCACGGCGCGCCAGGCTTTTGCGCGCAGCATGGAACGCGCATCCGAACGGCTGAACGAAGTTTCCACGATACGCTGCAGGGGTCCCGAGTTGTGCGCCAATTAGACCAAGGCTCTCGCGTAAGGCTACAGGAAATACACCCGTTTCGCTGCATCGAATCCACCCCCGGGAGCCGGCGGCGAACGGTGGTGCAGGTCCGACGCGCCGTGCCTGTACGTGGCGCCGCACCGCCCACGGTCAGGGCGTCCATGACTGAAATTCTTATGCCGATCGCTTAGTATGGGTGCTCGCTCTCCTACGCAGGCGTCCGACTTTCCACTGGCTTCGGAGCTCTCCATGTGTGGAATCTGCGGAGAAATCCGCTTCGACCGCTCTCAGCCCCGCGTTGAACCCCTTCAGGCGATGAATGCAGTGATGGTGCCCCGCGGGCCTGATGCGGGCGGCCTCTTCCACATGAATCATGTGGCCGCCGGGCACCGGCGGCTGAAAATCATTGACCTGTCGGAGCACGCGCAGCAGCCCATGGTGGACAACGAGCTTGGTCTCGGCATCGTGTTCAATGGCTGCATCTACAACTACCGGGAATTGCGCGCCGAATTGCGGGCGCTTGGTTATCGCTTTTTCTCCGAGGGTGATACCGAGGTCATCCTGAAGAGCTATGACGCTTGGGGGATCGGCTGCGTCGACCGCTTCTTGGGCATGTTTGCCTTCGGCATCTGGGAGCGGGACTCGGGCCGCCTGGTTCTGGCGCGGGACCGCCTCGGCATAAAGCCTTTGTACGTCGCCGAGCTCAACGACGGTCTGCGCTTTGCGTCAACCCTTCCGGCGCTGCTCGCCAGCGGTGGCATCGATATCTCGCTGGACCCGGTCGCCCTGCACCACTACATGACCTTTCATGCCGTGGTCCCGGCACCACACACCATGCTCAAGGGCGTGCGCAAGCTGCCGCCAGCCACCATCCGTGTCGTGGAACCGGACGGCCGCAGCCGCGACCACCGTTTCTGGTCGCTGCGCTTCGAGACCTCACCCGAGGAAACGGAGCTGAGCTATCAGGACTGGCAGGAACGCACTCTGGACATGCTCCGCACTGCCGTGGAACGCCGCCTGGTCGCCGATGTGCCGGTCGGCGTGCTGTTGTCCGGCGGCCTGGACTCCAGCCTCATCGTCGGTCTGCTCGCCGAGCAGGGTCAGCACGGGCTCAGCACGTTCTCGGTGGGGTTCGAGGCGGCGGGCGGCGAGAAGGGTGACGAGTTCGAATACTCCGACATCGTCGCCAGGCATTTCGGCACCGACCACCACAAGATTTTTGTCGACTCCCGGCGTTTGCTGCCATCGCTCGAGCAGTGCGTGGGCGCCATGAGTGAGCCCATGGTCAGTCACGATGTCATCGGCTTCTTCTTGTTGTCCCAGGAGGTGTCCAAGCACGTCAAGGTGGTGCAGAGTGGGCAAGGGGCCGACGAGGTGTTCGCCGGCTATCACTGGTATCCGCCGTTGGTGGAGGCCGATGACGCGGCGCAGACTTATGCCGGTGTGTTCTTCGACCGGGACCATGCGGAGTACACCGGCGCGGTGCACCCGGAGCACGTGGGTGATGACCACAGCCGCGACTTCGTTGAACGGCATTTCGCTCAGCCCGGTGCAAGGCGGGGCATAGACCGCGCCCTGCGTCTCGACACGACGGTGATGCTTGTCGATGATCCTGTGAAGCGGGTTGACAACATGACCATGGCCTGGGGACTGGAGGCGCGCGTGCCGTTCCTGGACCACGAGCTGGTGGAGCTGGCCGCGCGGATACCGGCCCGCCACAAGCTTGCCGCCGGGGGCAAGGGTGTGCTCAAGGAGGCCGCCCGGAGCGTTATTCCCAACCAGGTTATCGACCGTCCCAAGGGCTATTTCCCTGTGCCCGCTCTCAAGCACATCCAGCACGAGTACCTGGATTTCGTGCGGGGAGTTCTGGACAGCGACGCCGCCCGTCAGCGTACCTTGTTTCGGCGCGAGTATGTGGACCGGCTGCTCGACGACCCCAGCGGCCACATTACACCGCTGCAGGGCTCCAAGCTATGGCAGGTCACGCTGCTTGAGTACTGGCTGCAGCAGCATCGCCTTTAGTGACCGAGAGAGGCGCGAATGAATATAAACGAAAGACGGCGCCTTCGTCTGGAGCGGCGCCGCTCGCGCAGCGTCAGCGTCCACGCCGGTGAGCGCGACCCCGGAGTGCGCAACGACGCGGTGGTCGATTGTGGCTGGGGGCGATTGATCTTTGCGCAGACTTTCGCGGACCCCGCTGCGATGGTGGCGGATCTCTGTGCCGAGCAGCCGAATCGCCGGGACATAGCCCTGTACGTGTCCGACCCTCACGTGGCCGTCTCTCTGGCGCCCCAGGAGGTATTTCTCGACCCCTCGCACACCTTCCGTCTTTGGCTGGATCGCTACAGGCCACCGCACCTGCGCGCCAGGGGCTTCGCTGTCCGGCTGCTGAACAGCCCGGAGGATGCCGAAGCCGTGCACGATCTCTACCTCCGCCGGCATATGGTGCCGCCGGACGCCGACTTTCTCTGGGAGCACCGCGCCTCGCGCCTGCTGACATACATGCTTGCAGTGGATCTGGAGACCGGTCAGGTGATGGGGGCCGTCATGGGCGTCGATCACTCGACCGCTTTCGGCGATCCCGAGAACGGCGCCAGCCTGTGGTCCCTGGCCGTGGACCCCCAGGCCAGCGTGCCGGGCATAGGTCAGGCGCTGGTGCGTCAGATTGCCGAGCATTACCAGGCCCGGGGTCGCGCCTACCTGGATCTGTCGGTTCTGCACGACAACGAGCAGGCCATTCGCATCTACGAGAAGCTGGGTTTCGAGCGGGTCCCGGTTTTCGCCCTGAAGCACAAAAATCCCCACAACGAACCGCTGTTCACCGGCGACGACGTGGGTGCAAGTTTGAATCCCTACGCCCGCATCATTATTCGCGAAGCTCAGAAGCGGGGTATCTATGTGGATGTGCTGGATCCGGAGGGGGGTTACTTCGAGCTGAGCTTCGGTGGCCGGAGCATTGTGTGTCGCGAATCCCTGAGCGAGCTCACTACAGCTGTCGCCATGAGCCGGTGCGACGATAAATCCACGACCCACCGGGTGCTGCGTCAGGCTGGGTTGCGCGTGCCGGAACAGGTCAAGGTCAAGGACGAACACCAGGCGCTCGCTTTTCTGGAGGACCACCAGTCCGTGGTGGTAAAGCCCGCGCGAGGCGAGCAGGGCGCGGGAATCAGCGTCGACATACGCGATCTCGATGCTCTGCGAAGGGCTATCGACGACGC
>JASJBY010000010.1 GCA_030066245.1 Gammaproteobacteria bacterium | reverse complement strand
CCCGGGTTCTGAGCCAGCATCTCAGCGGCGATCAGCACCATCCAGCCAATGCCCAAGGACAGGCGCAGGCCGGTAAAGATCATGGGCATGGCGGAGGGCAGCACGATTTTCACGGTTTTGGTGAACCAGTTGAGCCGCAGCACGCGGCTCACGTTGAGCAGGTCCTTGCTGACACTGGAAACGCCGACCGTCGTGTTGATTACCGTTGGCCACAGACAGCACAGGGTGACGGTGATAGCCGAGTTCAGAAACGACTTTTCGAACATGGGATCGTTGGTTACGTAGAGTGCCGAGACGACCATCGTCACCAGGGGCAGCCAGGCCAACGGGGACACCGGCTTGAAGATCTGGATGATGGGGTTCAGGGCCCTGTACATGGTGGGGCTCATACCGCACAGGATGCCCACCGGGATGGCAATCAGGGAGCCGAGCAGGAAGCCGGCTGCGACGGTCAACAGGCTGGTCAGGATCTGGTCGACAAAAGTCGGTGCCCCTGTGTAGCGGCGAGCCGCGATCCTGTCCAGGTACTCCTGGGGCTTGCCGGCAGCGACCGCCTTCTCCAGGCGTTTCTGCATGCGTTGTTCGAAAGCCGCCTGTTTGACGCGCTCTTCCCGGTGCTCGTCATACAGCCTCACGGTCTGCTCCCAGACCTTCGCTGGTCCGGGAAGCTGTCCCAGCGACGTTTCCACGTTGCGTGCTCCGGCCGACCACAGCATCAGGAACACCAGCAGTGCCCCGAGCGGCACCAGGGTGACCTGGGAGAATGCACCGAACTGACTGGTCATGCGGTCGCCGCTCGCGTAATCGAGCATGCGATCCCAGAGACGAAAGTTCAGGGTCTTGCGGCTAGTTACGGATAAGCTCACTCTTTTCTCCTCTGTCTGTGCTGTTCCCTGCCATCCCTGGCGATTTGCCAGGCTCCTGCCCTGTGGGTCAGCGTGCGACGCGGCCGTCACGTCATACTCTGTCGTTGCCCTTTAGGCCGATGGGGAACTGCTCCAGGTACTCGTTGGGTCTGGTGCCGTCGAAAGTTATGCCGTCGATGAACTCGGTCTGGGGGGGGCGAAAACCGGTTTCCGCGTCGAAGTCGGGGAACTCCGAGCTTTTCATCTGGCCTTCGGCGACCAGCGATTCGGCCGCCTGGCGGTAAATGTCCGGGCGGTAGACTTTCTTCGCCATGTCGTGGTACCAGCCATCCGGCTTCGCTTCGGCAATCTGTCCCCAGCGGCGCATCTGGCTGAGATACCAGACCGCGTCGGAGTAGTACGGGTAGGTGGCGTGATAGCGGAAGAACACGTTGAAGTCGGGCACCGGTCGCTTGTCGCCTTTCTCGTACTCGAAGGTCCCGGTCATGGAGTTGGCGATGACGTCGTAGTCGGCGCCCACATAGTTGGGCTTGGCCAAAATCCTGACCGCCTCAGGCCGATTGGCGTTGTTGTTCTCGTCCAGCCACTTGCCCGCGCGGATGAGCGCTTTGACGATGCGCACGGTGGTGTTCGGGTACTTTTCAGTGAATTCCCTGGTCAGGCCGAAGACCTTCTCAGGATTGTCCTTCCAGATCTGGTAGTCGGTGATCACGGGCACGCCGATACCCTTGAACACGGCCTGCTGGTTCCAGGGCTCGCCGACGCAGTAGCCGTAGATGGTCCCGGCCTCGAGGGTGGCTGGCATCTGCGGTGGCGGCGTAACGGACAGCAGCACGTCGGCATCGACCGTGCCCGAGATGTCCCCCTTCTCCGGTGCATACAGACCGGGGTGTATGCCGCCCGCGGCGAGCCAGTAGCGCAGCTCGTAGTTGTGCGTCGACACCGGGAAGACCATGCCCATCTTGAAGGGCTTGCCCTGCGCCTTGAACTCGTCCACGACCGGTTTCAGGTAGTCGGCTTTGACTGGATGCTGGGGACGCCCGTCGGCCATCTTCGGCACATGGGGTTTCATCTGGTCCCAGACCTCGTTGGATACCGTGATGCCGTTGCCATTGAGGTCCATGGAGAAGGGCGTCACCACATGCGCCTTGGTGCCGAAGCCGATGGTGGCTGCCAGAGGTTGCCCCGCCAGCATGTGAGCGCCGTCCAGCTGCCCGTCGATCACGCCGTCCAGTAGAACCTTCCAGTTGGCCTGGGCTTCCAGCTGAACGTACAGCCCTTCGTCCTCGAAAAAGCCTTTCTCATAGGCGATGGCGAGAGGCGCCATGTCGGTCAGCTTGATGAACCCAAACTTCAGGTCTTCCTTTTCCGGCTCGCCGACTTCGGCGGTGGCTGACGTGCCGGTCAGTGCCAGCGCCAAGACACCGCAGGCAAGTTTCCAGAAAAACTTCCCGCGCGCTCCTGCAGGAACCCTGTGTGTACTCATCATGGGAATAACCTCGTTGGAAAAATCCGCCTCACTGAAGCCAAAAAAAACGCCCGCCAGGGCCGGGAGACGTATCCCGATCCGGACGGACGCCGTTGTCCATGGAGGCAGCCTGCATCGGCTGCCGAATGCCCCTGCGTGACTCGCCGTTGAGTCTATCCGTCGTTGGATGGCGGGGCGCTGTCCTTGTTATATACAAGGATCATGCCAGGATCTTTTCAGCGCAATAAAAACAATTACTTGAAGGGCCGTGCCTGGCGCGGCGGGGCGGGGAAACCGGTGCGTCTGCACCATGTCGAGACACTCAGTCGGGCGTTCTCGGGTGTGGCGCACCCTAAATGGGCGCGTAATGCAGGAGCCCGGATGGATGGCGCCCCGTGCTCAGGTTCCGTGGTCGCCACGGCCGAGCAGGTCCGCGGCGACGATGATGCTGCGCGCGATATCAATCACACGCCGGTTCCGATCCATTGCCGTCTTGCGCATCAGCCGGTAGGCGGCGGGCTCGTCAATACGCTGCTGCTTCATGATGATGCCCTTGGCCCGTTCGATGGTCTTGCGGTCGGCAAGCTCTGAGCGGGTCCGATCCAGTTCCAGCTGCAGCGCGCGGTGTCGTTCGAAGCTGGCCACCGCGGCCTCCAGGATGGGGCGTACCCGATGTCTTTGCAGGCCGTCGACCATGTAGGCGCTCACCCCCGCCTGCACGGCGCGACGAATGGTCTCGCCGTTATCGTCCTGGCTGAACATAACCATGGGGCGCGGCTCGGTGGCCTGCACGCTGCGCAGGCTCTCGAGCGTGTCGCGGCTCGGCAGGTCCACGTCTATGATGACCACGTCAGGACGGTGCAGCTCGACCTGTTCCAGCAGGTTCTCTCCGGGTGCCGGGTTGGCAACGATGTGGCAGCCGGCGGACTGCAGCAATGGGACCACAGCCTCGCTGCGCTGCCGACATTCATCCACCAACATGACCCTCAGCTCAGCCAAGCTTCAGTCTCCAGGAAAATGTGAGAACAGAGGCAAAGCAACTGTCGTGCCATGGCCCAAGCCCGGCCCAGGTCGTCCTGCCCGTGTTTCTTCCGCGGCGGCCGGCATTGGTGTTCGGTTAAGGTCGGTATTGCCCTCGCCGTGAATGCCTAACCGCGTTCACGGATGCGGCGGCCGGTGTGCGCGCGATGGCCCCGGCGGGTTGTCGGCAGCAGGGGGGGGGTATGCGGCAGTGCACCAACGGCGTGCGAGCCGGTCGGGTCTGGGGCAGCGAGTGGCAGAGCGGCGCCCGTTGCCCCGTTGCTGGCGGTTCAGGGACTCGCCGCCGGCTGCAATTCCGGCGACTCCGCCTTGTGGTCGCGTGCCAGCAGCAGGTACACCGCCGGGACCACGAACAGGGTGAACAGAGTGCCTATGCCCAGCCCGCTGGCGATAACCAGGCCGATATGGAAGCGGCTGACGGCCCCGGGGCCGGTGGCGGTGAGCAGCGGGACCATCGCCACCAGCATGGCGACCGTGGTCATCAGGATGGGCCGCAGACGGATGGCAGCGGCCTGTTCCACGGCTTCGCGCTTAGTCAGGCCTTCTCTGAGCTGCAGCTGGTTGGCGAATTCCACGATGAGGATGCCGTTCTTGGCGACGAGACCGATCAGGGTTATCAGGCCCACCTGGGTGTAGATGTTGATGGTCGCGAACCCCAGGGTGATAAAGGCGAGTGCGCCGGCGATGGACATGGGTACGGAAACCAGGATGATCAGCGGATCGCGCCAGCTCTCGAACTGGGCCGACAGCACCAGGTAGATCACCAGCAGCGACATGAAGAAGGTGATGAGCAGGGCGCTGCCCTGCTGCGCCGCCTGCCGGGTGGGACCCGTGTAGTCGAAAGAGAAACCGCGCGGGAACACCTCCAGGGCCTGCTGCTCCATGAACGCCATGGCCTCGCCCTCGGCCACTCCTGGCGCCATGAGTCCCTCCAGGGTCAGCGCGTTCAGCTGCTGAAACTGGGTGCGCTTGCTGGGCTCGATGGTCTTGTCGATCTGCACCAGGGAAGACAGTGGTACCTGGCCCCCGTCAGGTGTGTCCAGGTAGTAGTTCTTCAGCATGTCGGCGTCCAACCGGAACGCCCTTTCCACCTGCGGTATTACCTTGTAGCTGCGACCTTCGAGGCTGAAGCGGTTGACATAGTTGCCGCCCAGGAAGTTGCCCAGATTTCTGCCGATCTCGCGCATGGAGATGCCCAGGTCGCCGGCGCGATTGCGGTCGATGGTCAGCACCGCCTTGGGACGTGTGAACTCGACGCTCTTCTGCAGGAAGATGAAGTTGCCGCTCTGCATGCCGCGGCCGATGAGCTGGTTGGCAATGTCGTCGAGCTGACTGTAGCCGGCATCGCTGAGAATCACGAACTGGAAGGGCAGGCCGCCCACGCCCGGCAGACTGGGCCGCGGAAACACGGCGATTCGGAACCCCGCCACGCCGCTCAGCTTTGCCTGCAGCTCCGGCTGTATCTCCGCCTGTGAGCGCTCTCGCTCCGCGGGCGGCGGCATCTTGAAGCCGCCGAATACAATATGATCGTCGTTCCTGAAGCCCAGCAGATAAAAGCTGTCCTTGTGCTCCGGAAAGCTCTCGAAGACCTCCACGATCTCCCGGGTGTAGGTCTCGTTGTACTCCAGGGTCGCGGTCTGCGGGCCCACGGCCTGAAAGAACAGGATGCTCTGGTCTTCCGTGGGCGCGAGCTCGTTCTTGCTGGTGGCGAACATGAAGTAGATGCTCGCGAGTATGGCCGCCCCGAACACCAGGGTTACCGGCATGTAGTCGAGAGACCCGTGCAGCAGGCGGCGGTAGCGTTCAGCCAGGCCCGTGAAAAAGCGTTCCACCGCCCGCTCGAAACGCCCCTCGGAGCCCGCCGGGCGCAGCACCTTGGACGACAGCATCGGTGACAGGGTGAGCGCCACCACGCCGGAGATGAGCACCGCGCCCGCCAGCGAGAAGGCGAACTCGGTGAACAGAGTTCCCACCAGTCCGCCCATGAACCCGATGGGCGCGTACACGGCCACCAGGGTTGTGGTCATGGCGACGATGGGGAGCGCCAGCTCACGGGCACCTTTGATGGCCGCCGTCTTGCGGTCTTCTCCCTGCTCGATGTGTCGGTGCACGTTCTCCACCACGACGATGGCGTCATCCACCACCACGCCGATAGCGAGCACCATGGCCAGCAGGGTCAACAGGTTCACGGAGAAGCCTGCCAGCAGCATCAGGAAAGCGGCGCCTACCAGTGACAGGGGAACCGTCACCGCAGGCACGACGGCGGCGCGCAGAGAGCCCAGCGACAGGTAGATGATGATTAGGACGATACCCACGGCTTCCACCAGGGTGCGGAACACTTCCTTGATGGAATCCTCGATAAACACGCTGGCGTCATAGGGGACGAAGGACTCCAGACCTTCCGGCATCTGGGTGCGGATTTCATCCATGGCCTGATGCACCCTGCGCGCGACCGTGAGCGGGTTGGCTCCCGGCGCCTGCTCCACGCCGAAGTAGATGGAGCTCTTGCCCTTGTACCAGGACGACGTTTCGTAATCCTCGGAGCCCAGCTCGGCGCGCGCGATGTCGCCGAGCCGCACCAGGGTTCCGTTACTGCTCCGCACCACCAGGTCACGGAAGTCCGATTCCGCTGCCACGTCGGTCGTGGCGCTCAGGTCGACCGCCGTATATTGGCCGCGCGCCTGCCCTACCGCAGAGAGGTAGTTGTTTTCTCTCAGCACGTCTGCCACGTCGGCGGCGGTGACTTCCAGTGCGGCCATGCGTCGCGGATCGAGCCAGACCCGCATGGCGTAGGTCTTGTTGCCGATCAGCCGCGCCTTGGCAACGCCGGGCACGGCCTGGAGCTTGGGCTGCACCACCCGCAGCAGGTAGTCGGTGATCTGCGAGGGCTTCATGGTCTCGCTGTAAAAGGCGAGATACATGAGCGCCGTGGGGTCACCGGTGCGGGACGTGATGACGGGGTCCTCGGCCTCCTCGGGCAATACGTTTCGCTGGCTGGCGACTTTGGCCTGGATCTCGGCGACGGCGGCATTCGGGTCGTAGTCCAGCACCATGTGCACTTCGATGGTCGATTGGCCCTGGGTGCTGGACGAGGACATGTAGTCGATGCCCGCCGCCTCGGCGATGGCCTGCTGCAGAGGGGTCGTGATGAATCCCTTCACGAGCTCACTGCTGGCGCCGGGATAGGTGGTGGACACAGTGACCACGGTGTCCTTGGTTTCCGGGTACTGGCGCACTTCCAGCGAGGTAATCGAGCGCAGCCCGACGACCAGAATGAGCAGGCTCACGACGCTGGCGAGCACCGGCCGGTGAATGAAGAGATCGGTGAATCTCACTGGGCGGCCACCCGCTCGGAGGGAGCGGGTTTGTCGTCGATTACGATGGCCTGTCCGTTGCGCAGCTTGACTTGTCCGGCGCTCACGATTCGGTCGCCGGCGCGAAGCCCGCCGCGCACGACGATGCGGCCCTGCCGGGACTCCCCGGTTTCGATCTGGCGGCGCTGCACCGTCATCCCGTCGTCGCCTTCGACGACCACAAACACCGAATCCCCGTAAGGGTTGTAAGTCACGGCGGTGCGTGGAACGGTCAGCACTCTGTCCTCTCGGCCGAGCTTCACCCTGACCTCGGCGAAAAGGCCCGGCCGCAGCGTCTCGTCGCCGTTCGGAAGGGTCGCGCGCAGGCGCAGGCTGCGGGTACCCCTGTCCATGCCCGGGTCAATGGCAGATATGCGCCCCATGAAGGTCTGGTCGGGAAACGGCTGCACCCGCACCTCGATAGCTTGACCCACCTGCACCTGGGACAACTCCCGCTCGGGCAGGGAAAAGTCTGCGTAGATCGGGTCGAGCGCCTCCAGGGGCACGATGGGCGCGCCGGGCGGCATATATTCGCCCAGGTCCACCAGCCGAATGCCGAGGCGACCGGCAAAGGGCGCGCGAATGCGTTTTTTGTCAATCAGGGCCTGCTGCGCGGCCACTTGGGCGGTGGCGTTGTCCAGCGTGGCCCGCGCCTCGTCGAAGTCGGAACGGGAGGCGGATTTCTCCCTCACCAGGCGCTCGACCCGTTTGAATCTCAGCTTGGCCAGGCGCTGCTCGGCCTGCAGTCCCTTGAGACTTGCCTGGTCCGTGCGGTCGTCGAGCTGCACCAGCACATCGCCGGCCTCCACGGTTTGTCCGGACTCGAAATGGATTGCGCTGATCTGTCCGGCCACCTCGCTGGTCACCTGGATGCCCGAGACGGCCGCCAGGCTGCCGACCGCGCTGAGGTAGGGTCGCCACACCTCCTCCTGCACCGTGGCCACAGCCACGGTGGCCGGCGGTGGCCCGCCCGCGCGGCCTGCGGCCATCTGCTGGTTCTGTTGCCATTTCCAGCCGAATATGCCGCCGAAGACGGCTGTCAGCAGCAGTAGCATCAGGATGAGACGAGCGGTCATAGCGTACGGCCGTTACAGGCGGGTGGTCACGCGAAGCGCGTATCGTACCCCAAGGCGGTTAGGTTTTGATGATGCATTTTCCGCCCGGGAGTTCCAAGCCAGCATGAGCCGGGCTTGGCTCAGATCCCTTCCAGAGTCTGCTCGAGCAGCATGTCCACCACGGCCCTCAGGGCTTCCTTGTGGGAGGCCCCGCCGGCCAGCGCCTGGTGGTGCACGCGTAGCTGGCGGTGGGCGCTGGTGCCGCGCTTGGGGATCTCGCGCAGATGCTCCAGCTCACGCAGACAACCCAGCTCCTCGGCGTCCTCGCGCACTGCGTTCAGCAGGCCGTCCAGCTGGTCTACGACGGGCACCAACTTGTCCGTGTCGAAGTCGAGCAGTCCCTCGTCGAGGCCGTAGCGGATAGCCCGCCAACGGTTCTGGTCGATCAGGAAGCGCGGGAAACTGCCGCGGCCCGGGTCGCGCCGGCGGCGTCGGTAGAGCCAGTGCAGCACGCATTGCGTCAGCGCCGCCACGCCGACCGCGTCGGCGAGATTGGTGCACATGTCGGTGATGCGCATCTCCAGAGTTGGAAAGCGTTCGCTGGGGCGTAGGTCCCACCAAATCATGGTTGGATCGGGCACGACGCCGCTGTCCACCAGCACGCCCACCTGGCGCCGATAATCGGCATAGTCCGTGAATGCTTCAGGCAGACCGGTGCGCGGGAAAGTGTCGAACACGGGCAGGCGATAGGACATGAGACCGGTCTTCTGCCCCTCCCAGAAAGGCGAGGATGTGCTGAGCGCCAGCAACAGCGGAAGGAAATGACTCAGCTGCCGCAGCAGGTCGATGCGCAGCTCGTCGTCGTCGATGCCCACGTGGACGTGCATGCCGCAGACCAATACACGCCGAGCCAGGGACTGCATGTCTCGAGACAGAATGCGGTAGCGCTCTTTCTCAGTTGGCTGCTGCGCCTGCCATTGGGCGAAAGGGTGGGTGGAGGCGGCGATGGGTGCAAGGCCGTAATGGCCGGCCACTTCCGCCACGGTGCGTCGCAGCCGGGCCAGTTCCTGTCCGGCCTCGACCACGCGGCGGCAAACGCGGGTGTCCACCTCGATCTGGGCGCGCAGCAGCTCCGGGAGCACGTGCTCGCCGCCGCCGGTGAGGGCGGCGCATTCCTTGAAGATGGCCCGCGGTGGGTCGCTGACCACGTCACGAGTCTGGCAGTCCACCAGCAGATATTCTTCCTCCATGCCGACGGTGAACGATGGCCTGCCCATGGCCCTCAGGTCTCCCGGAGTCGGTACAGGTGTTGGTCGGCCAGGATTTCCAGTAACGCGCCGTGCAGAACCATGGCCCAGCGTTCGGCGCCGCCTTCGCTGTTGATCAGGTCCTGGCGGACTTCGATGGAGACGTGGGGCAGTCCGGCGGCTTCGGCGTGGTGGTCGATGGTGTAGTCTGCCGGATGCTTGCCGGAGTAGGGCTCGTTATCGCCCACGTGGAAGCCGTCAGGGTGGTCCCGGAGGCGCGCGAGCAGCGGCATCGGGATGCGGGGATCCTTGTCCCACAGCAGGCTGATGTGCCAGGGCCGTGTCACGCCGGCGAGGGATGGGGTAAAGCTGTGGATGGAGATGAACGCAGGCACGATACGGCGTTCGCGGAAGCGGTCCAGCATCTGCTCGATGGCTCGACGGTATGGGGTGTAAAAGGACTTGACCCGTAGGGACTTGTCCGCAGGGCTGAGATACTGGTTTCCCGGCACGAGTATGCCGTCGCTCTCGGCCACGAACGCGGTCGGGTCTGCCAGGCTGCGATTCAGATCGACCAGCAGCCGGGAGTAGCCCGCCACCACCGCCGGTGCGTCCAGATGGCGTGCCAGATGAGCGACCAGCCTGCGGGTCCCGATATCGTAAGCGACATGCTCGCCAAGAACCCGGTCGTCGAGTCCCAGCTTGCGCATGGCCTCCGGGATGGCATTGCTCGCATGGTCGGCAACCAGCAGCACCTTTGCCGTGCCGTCCGCGTTCAGGACCGTGTAGGGCGGCGGATCTCGGGGGCCGATCAACGGCCAGTCCCGGTATTCGGCTTGTTCTCTACTCACGCGCGGGCTTCTCGGCGGCCGTGCGGGCCATGTCCGAGGAGAAGAACCGATAGGTATCCCGGCCGTCGTCCTTGGCCCGGTACATGGCGGCGTCGGCGTTGGACACCAGCCCCGCCGTATTCTCTGCGTCCTCGGGGAAGAGGCTGACGCCGATACTCGCCGTGACGGATGCCTCATGTCCGTCGATGGCAATCGGCTCGCGCAGTGCACCGAGGATCTTGCGCGCTATCTGTTCCACGTCCTCCGGCTCCTGTACATTCTCCAGGATAACGATGAACTCGTCACCGCCCAGCCTGGCAACTGTATCCACGTCCCGGACACAGTCGCTCAGCCGCCGCGCCACGGTCTGCAGCAGCTTGTCACCCATGGGATGTCCCACGGTGTCGTTGACGGCTTTGAATCCGTCCAGGTCCAGGAACAGCACCGCCACTCCGTGACCCATGCGGTGGGCGCGCCGAATGGCCAGCTTCAGGCGATCCTGGAACAGCAGCCGGTTGGGCAGGTCGGTCAGCGGGTCGTGGCTTGCCAGGTGAGCGAGCCTTTCCTCCGAGCGCTTCATGATGCTGATGTCCGAGAAGATCGCCACGTAGTTGGTTACCTGGCCGGCGTCGTTCCTGATGGCGCTGATGTTCTCCCAGATGGGATAAACCTCGCCGCCCTTGCGCCGATTCCAGACTTCCCCCTGCCAGGTGCCCGCCTGCTGCAAGGCGCTCCACAGGGCCTGGTAATACTCCACGTCGTGGCGGTTGGAGCGGAGGATCCTCGGGTTCTTGCCCAGTACCTCGCGAAACTGAAACCCAGTGATACCGGTGAACGCCTTGTTGATAGCGGTGATGTTGCCCTGTGCGTCGGTGATCATCACGCCGTCCGCCGTGTTGTCGAACACCTTGGCCGCCTGCAGCAGCCCCTTGATGGTGGCGGTTCTCTCGATGTTGGCTCGTACGCTAAGCCAGAATGGGATGATCAGCGCCAGCAGTACGAAGGACGTGGCGGTCAGGACATATTCCCACTTCTCAGCAGGTGTTTCCCGTGTACCGCCGACCAGTTCCAGGGGGAACAGCGGCTCGAGCCAAAACTCCCAGACCACGCCCACAAGAACAGTGGTGACCAGTATGAGGCCGAAAAGCAATACCGTCAGCTTGTTCACGGGTGTTCAACTGACTGTTTTTGTTGATTCCCGCACGTTGGCCGCGGGAATTTCACCCATGATAGCGAGAACGCCGGTCGACCAGAACCCTGTCGCGCCCCAGGGCGGCCGTCCCTGCTAAAAGCCTAGTCGACTCAGGCGCTTACCACGGCAGCCAGCTTCCCACGCGGCCCATGGTTGAACCGACGCTGTAGTTCATGCCCACCATCTGGCGGTTCATGACGTCCATCTGGCGGTTCATGACATCCATCTGGGCCGCCATGGCCGGCACAGACACCATCGCCTGGTTGAGGATGGACAGCTCACTCTCGATGGCCTGCAGGACGGGCTTCAGGCCCTCGCCTTCCAGCCACTGGCGAAACTGGTCAGAGTCCTGGCGAATCCGGGTCATGAGCACAACCGTGTCAACCAGGGTGCCTGTCGTGCGGTTCACCACGTACTCCTGCACGACCTCCGGCCTGGCATGGGTCTGGAAAAGCTGTTGTCGGTCGCTATCGGACAGCCTCGTTGCCCATTCACGGGGCGGCTGGGCAGAGTTGTCGACGGATACTTTGCCGGTCTCCACGAGGAAAGATAGGAAATCCATCTGCACTGCCGGGTCGCGCTGCAAGGTCATGCCGATCCGCGACTGAAATGCGGTTTTGATCTGGCTCAGGTCTTCCCGTGTGTCCGGGTCCTGCAACACCTCCCCGAACATGCCGAAGACGGCGAGGTTATGGTTCATGGTGTTCAGGGCTTCGACAACCGTATCGGCCTGCAGGGAGACCTCCCGCCCCTGGGCCCGCGCCGTGCCGAGCAGATCGCTCAGGACCGCACCGGCGAGTACCGCGAGGGCTCCCCAGCGCGCGAGTGTCGCCAGGTGAGCGAAGCGGCGCAGAGGTGCTCCCGTCTCCGCAGGCCGTAATCGACGTGAAGACGCCGCTGAATGTCCAGTGGACAGAAAGCGTAGACTCAGGTCATCGTCGCCGGGGAGGTGTGTGGAGGTCACGGGCCGCGGGGGCTGCTCACGGCAGCGACACCTCTTCTGCACGGCCCGCGTAGTGATTCCCCGCCCTATCTTGGTTACAGTAGTGGCCCCCATCGGGAGGCTGAATGAACGCCTTATGAGGGACGCTGGGCGATTGGGATACCGGCTTAGGCCGGCTTTAACCGAAAAAGCTGCTCCACGGATCCGCCGCTTGGCCGGCGTGCCGGTGCGTGCGAGAGGCAAATTTGGAGTCGAACATGCGTAACCTCAAGGTACAAGTTCTGGAGCGGGTTCTGGCCGCCAGCCTGTTGCTGCTCGCGGTGTCGCCTGCCACCTCCCGGGCCGAGGCGAGCCTTCAGGAGATGGTCAACGATGCGCGCAGCACCCTGGCCAATTTCATCGCCGACCCCGACATGGTCTGGTTCCGCGACAATATCAGCGAGGCCAGGGCGGTGCTCATCGTCCCCACCATGGTCAAGGCCGGCTTCATCATCGGTGGCTCGGGCGGCGGGGGTGTGCTCATTGCGCGGGATTCGGAGACGGGCCTGTGGCGGGGGCCAGCCTTCTACAGCCTGGGCGCGGGCAGTATTGGCCTGCAGATCGGTATCGAGGCGGCGGAGCTCGTCCTGGTGGTCATGACCGAGTCGGGACTCGACTCGCTGCTCAGCACCTCCTTCAAGCTGGGCGCGGATGCCAGCGTCGCCGCGGGCCCGGTGGGTGCCGGCACCGGCGCGAAGATCACCACGGATATTGTTTCCTTCGCCCGTTCCAAAGGAGTTTTCCTCGGCGTTGCTCTCGACGGTGCGCTCATCCGCAGCCGTGACGATCGCAACGAGGCCTACTACGGGCGGGCGGCGAGCCCTGCGGACGTGCTCATCCGGGGCACGGTCGTCAACGTCAACGCGGCAGAGCTTCGGGCGGACGTCTCGCACGCGACGAGCCACGGACCCTGAGCAGGGTGTGGCGATCCTGCCCCGGGGGCAGGGCATCGCAGAGGCAGTCCGGGGTTCACCTGGCTGCACATGAGTTGAACTCACGAGTGCAAAGGCTCGGCGTGTCGATGGCAGGGTCCCCGGGCCGCTACGGCACGCTGATATTGCTGTGCCTGAGCAGTGGGTTCAAGGGCAGGGGCCAGCGGCCGATGATCTACGGAATGAGGGACTGCAGGGCCAATCCGGCCAGTGAATCGAGCCCGGCGACGGCGACGTCGCGCGGCGATGTCCGGCATCTTGTCAGGCGGTATCCCTCCTGCGGGCGCTGGTGACGTCGCCGTTGGGCGCACAGCTAACCTGACGGGACGACGTAAGCAAGCGGACAGATGTGGGTTAGGAGCTGAGTATGGGAGCGTTCAGCCGAGACAAACGGCCGCTCAATGTCCAGGGAAAATCCTTGAGTAAAGTCATCAAGGTAGATGCGGACACCCTCATGGAATGGCTGAAGCAGATCAACAACCGGGAAGGAATGATCGCCCGCATGAAGCTGGAAGAGTGCGTCATGTGGGCAACCAAGGGCATCGCTGGCCTCAAGGGACCGGGCGAGTCATAAGCGCACCCGGCGCCCGTAGCTCCTCTCAGTACGCCCCTCGCGGCGGCGCGCCAACCACCTCGAAGAGCTTGCGTCCCTGATGGCGCTCACCATACTCGTCCACTGCCCGGACGGTGATGGTGTGGGCGCCCGGCTGCAAATCGGCAGGCAGGGGTGCTGTCCAGACGTGTGATGATGGTTGGGCGCAGACCCAGGATTTCTTGCTCTCCGCGTTGCGCAGGAACAACTCCTGGACGAATGGATCTGCTCTGAAGACGCGCGCCATCGGCTCGAAGGCGCGGTCTCCTATCCGGTACTCGACCGTGGACCTCGGGCCCCCATCGAACAGATTGACGACCACGGAAGCGGAAGCAAGCTGCTCGGCGTCTAGCCTGTCGCCCAGCAGCTGCCCCATGCGGTAGTCGCGCAGTCCATTCTTGCTGAATTGGTGGAACGCCCTGTCCAGGGTGATCCGCATCTGGTAATCGGCCGGCTTGCCCGCCGCTTTGTAGCGCAGCGTCAGGAGATTGCCGTTGACCTGCATGACATGATAGCCATTCGGTGTGCCGTCGCGCTGGTGCGTGGTGGGGATTCCCCGGTCATCCATGGGCCCGCTCCACCAGCTTCCCGATACGGTGGAGAGCACGTGCAAGTGAAACGGCCGCGAGCCACGGAAGCCCGCCTCCGCGTCGAAATAGTGGTGTTCGGTCGTGTGTGTGTGACCCGCCACGGCCAATGCATGCTTTCGACCCGCGACCAGGCGCAACAGGGCGTCACGGTTGAGCACCTGCCTGCGCGGATTGTCCTGGGCGCGATGGGAGACCAGTGGGATATGCATGGCGAGGACGACGGCCTTCTCCTGCGGGACCAATGCCAGGTCATTCTCCAGCCAGGCGAGCTGTGCCTCGTCGATGCGCCCCTCGTAGGTACCCTGTCCTCGCGGATGCGGCTTGTCGCGGCCGAGGTAGCGCACCGTGTCCAGTACGATGAAGTGGACGTCGCCGTAGTCGAAGGAGTAGTAGTTGGGTCCGTAATAACGCCGGAAGGTTTCCAGTGAGTAGCGGTCATTCGGTGATAGGAAGTTCAGTTCGTGATTGCCGGGAACGTTATACCAGGGGATGCCGATTTGGGCGATGATCTGGTTATAGCGGGGAATCAGTGCCAGGTCGTCGAACATGATGTCGCCGACGGTAATGCCAAAGGCTGCATCGGAACCGACCAGCTCGGCGACCACATCGTCACGGATATAGCCCACCTCCGCCGCTGTCTGCGGCTGCGGGTCGGCAAACCAGATAACCTGAAACTGCTCGGACGAGGCCACCCTATGCAGTGGGAAATCCACAGAGTCAGGCAGGGCGCCCGTGGGCTCGATTCCGGGAAAGCGCAGTTCCAGCTCCGGGGGCGTTCCCTCGGGGTAGTGCAGGTAGTAGAAGCGGGGCAGGTTGTTCTCGTCGAGCGGTACGCCGTAGCCGGCCGGCTTGGAGATGAACAGGGTAGTCTCCGGCTCGACCGCAAGGCGGTATGAGCCATCCCCGCCGGTCGCAACCACGTCTCTTCCGTTGGAGACAGGGACACCGGGTATGCCGCGCTCTCCCGGGTCACGCTGTCCGTTGCCGTTCTTATCGGCGAACACGTAACCTGCCGCCTGTTCCGCGTTAGCCGGGGCCGGGAGACTGCAGAACGCGGCTACGGCCAGGTGCCAGAAAGCAATCCGCAACATGGTCACGTCCTCCGCAAAGCGCCACGAGTACAGGCCCTTCGTGTATTCTAAGTTGCGCCCGGATTGTCGGCAGCCAACCGGTGCAGAAGGCCGACCAAAAGGGCGCGAATTAAAGATCGACGACGGTCTGGGTAGCTGTTGGGAAGTATCGGTCACAAACGGCGATACAGCTTGTGTGAGACCCGACCGGGTCAGCCGGTAGCGTATTCCGGACCAGCTATCTGGCTGGCGGCCGCTGTGGGTCATAACCACTGGGACGGAGTGCGAGTGTGATACAGTGTGGTGTGATTTCGGTACACGCGCCTCACCCGAATCTTCCAGGAGGCGCTGCAGGCTTCCAGCCAGGTGTGGTTCTGGGTCAACGGAGGAGGCGCGAAAGGATGCGGCGTATCACGGAGCGGCGAGCCGGCGCGAGATTTCAGTTTTGCTTGGCGGTATCCACAGCTTTCGCCATGCTCCGGCCGGTCGTTGCGGCGACCATTGAAGTTGGACCGGGGGACGGTATCGCTGCGGTCGAATCTGCCTTTCAGTCCCTGCAGCCCGGCGACGAGCTGCTCCTGAGAGGGGGTCGCTACGAGCTTGGGACCGGCCGCTTCAGCTTCAATCTCGTCAGAACTGCGGCACAGCCGATCGTGATCCGCGCGAAAGACGGCGAGCGGCCGCATTTTCATCGCGGCAACGCCAGTCAGAACATCATCGATGTCGACAACGCCGTGTACGTTACTCTGAGGGGCATAGGGTTCTCCGGCGGTTCGGCTGGCATTCGCATCAGCGGTGCCAACCATTTCACCGTCGAGGACTGCGAACTTCATGACACCGGCGATGTGGCCCTGCGCGCCAACGATTCCGGCCGCATCTACGAATCCGTGCGCTTCCTCAAAAATCACGTGCATCACACGAACAATACCGGTGAGGGCATGTACCTGGGGTGCAACTCTAACCGCTGCCAGTTCCGCAATGCGCTAATTGAAGGCAACTACATCCACCACACGAATGGACCGACCGTGGAGCAGGGGGACGGGATCGAGATCAAGGAAGGCAGCTCCGACAATATCGTGCGTGACAACGTCATTCACGACACGAAGTATCCTGGCATACTGGTTTACAGCACCGTCGGGAACGGACCGCCCAACATCATCGAGGGCAACGTCATCTGGAATACCCAGGACTACGGCATCCCGGCTGCCGACGCCACGCTTTGAAACAACATCGTGCTCGGGTCGTCGGTGTCCTTCCAGCGCCATCAGGCGGGCAGCCCGAGCAACATCAAGTTCATTCACAACACGGTGGTCACGTCAGGGACTGCCGTATACCTGCGCAATGTCTCCGCGCCAGATGCGCAGGTCGTGGACCTCGGCGTCGTGGAAATTGGGCCATTCTCCGTGCTCGAGGATCAACCCACTGCCGACGACGTCTGTTGCCGGATGAAAACTATGCGACGGCCTCATGTCTTTCATTGCGCAGATGTCGGCGATTGCCCGGCGCAGTCGTCAGTGTGGCGGCTATTCCGGCTGGCATGCGGGACACCAGTAGGTCGCACGTACGTCGCGCCCCAGCCGGTCCCCCTGGACCCGGCTTCCACATCGGAAACAGGCCTGGTCTCGCCTTCCGTAGACCCACAGCACCCCCCTGCCGTCCGCTACGAAGCGCGTCACCCGCCGGCCGCCGCCCAGATTGCGTCGCAGGAGCTCACGGGCGCGCGCGTACAGGCTTTGCAGCGTCTCATCGGTCGTGTTGCCCAGGCTGCGCAGCGGATGCTGCCGCTCCAAGAAAAGCACCTCGGACTTGTAAACGTTGCCGATGCCGCAGGCGGTGCGCTGGTCGAGCAGAACGTCCGCCAGGGGCACATCCGTTTCGAGCAACTCACGCGCTCGCCGCACAGCGAGCGCGACCTTTGCATGCGGGCTCACCAGGTCAGGACCCAGGCGGTTGCGGAAGTTGGCGTGCCTGATGGCGGCCGCCATTAGAAGCTCCACCTCCTTCGCATTGAAACAGACCAGCACGTCCGTGTCGGTCCACAGGGCCAATGAGGCTTGCCACTCGGGCTTCTTCCACGGCTCGCCGGGGCGGTAACGGTGCCAGTCGCCGAACATGCCCAGATGACTGCGTATCAGAATGCCCTGGTGGAGTGCGAAGAACAGGTGCTTGCCTTGAGCGTAGACCGTGTCCACCGACGAGCCTACCAAGGTCCCGTCGTCGTCGGCGGAATCGGTGGCGAGCGCTGTCGCGACGGCGCCACGCCTGAATGTGCCGCGGGGCTGGGTACGGATCCTGGCTTTGCGGATCGTCCTGCCTTCCAGCCTTGGTCGGATGGCGGCGGCAAGCTTGTGGATGGTATCACCCTCGGGCATGAACCGTGTCGCTCGGCAGTGGCTGACAGGCTGCTTGGGCTAGCCCCCCCCGGGGCGGTCGTCTTGGCCTTGGTCCCGTCTCCATTCGTCTCCCATGACGAGGTCTTCCTCGTCCTGCGCCTCCTCCTCCCAGCTGTATCGTTTCTCCGGCGGCCTGGGGTCCCGGGTGCGCAGCAGAAAAGCGAGCCCGATGCCTATGACGGCGCCGAACAGATGGGACTCGAAAGATACCCCCCGCTCGCGCGGGAAGATACCCCAAACCATGCTGCCGTAGAGAAAGAACACCAGCAGCGAAAGGGCGATCGCCATCCTGTCCCGGCGAAGTATGCCAATCACGAAAATGAAAAACATCAGTCCATGCGTCACACCGCTTGCGCCAATATGGTAGCTCTCGCGCCCGAAGAGCCAGACACCGAGACCCGAGCCCAGATAGATTGCGCTCACCGCGAGCCACGCGGAGCGCGGGTAGCCGTAGAAAAGGGCTGTGGTGAGCACCAGCAAGGGGGCCGTGTTGGCGACCATGTGCGACCCAGAGCCATGAATGAGCGGGCCCAGCACTACGCCGCGCAAGCCGAAGATGCTGTGGGGGTAGACTCCGAAACGCGCCAGACCCAGGTCGAAGGTGACGTCGGCGAGCCAGATCACCCAGAGCAACAGCACAAAGGCCGAGACGCCCAGAGAAACGGTGAGCAGGCTCGGGCGTGTCGGCGTAGTCTCCAGGTCGTTCATCAGTCGCGCCTGACGGCAGTTTGCGGGTCCCGTCGATGCCTCATCTGTGAAATTCCATCGCCGTCACGCCGCGGTAGTCCCGCTCAAAACCGCACTCGCGCAGCAGCTCTAGATGGGGCGATTCATTAACGGGTACACCGTCTATCTTGCGAATGGTGAGCAGACCACGGCGTGCGCCCCGCGGTAGCTGGTGCAGGGCACGCAGGGCTGCTTTCAGCTCGCCACGCTGTTCGCCGGCCGTTTCTGGAAACGTCAAGAGCTGCCGGCCGCCTGGCCCCAGGTACAGCACGGCTTTCCCGTCCACGAGAATGACCCAGGCGCCGGGCACCCGGCGGGGACGGCCCTCATCGTTGGCCCCGTTGGCTGGCCAGGGTAGCACGGCGCCGTACGGGTTGGCCGGATCGACGGCGGCCAGCGTAAGCACGTCCTCGTCTGCGCACGGGCCCACCGGATCCGGATCGGGGCGGGCGGCCCGCAGTCGGTCGACCGCCCCCACGTGCCCGAACTGGGCACCCGAGAGCCCTTCCACGAAATAGCCGCGCCGGACCTTGCCGGCATCCTCCATGGTCTTCAGAACCCGGTACAGCGGACCGAAACCACCCGGCAAGTTCTCGAACTGGGCCATCTCCCGGCTGACGACACCGTATCGTTCCAGCAGCACCCGGGTTTGAGCCAATGCCTTTTCTGTGTCGGAGGCCTCTTGGATGAGGGTGGAGACCAGGGACCATCGTCCGCCTGCCAGCGTGTGCCCACGGTGGCTGCGCGACCGGCGCCGTCCCAGGCTGCGCAGGGGTGCGAACGTGTCGTTGGTGATTTGGCCCGACCAGACCAGGTCCCACAGGGCGGCTGTGAATTCCTCGTGGTCGGGGCGGCTGTGTCCCTGGTGCACGGCATCCTCCAGCTGCATGAGAAAGGAAGCTCCACGGTGCGCCAGATGGGTCAGTATCTGCTCGTGGATGGCGCCGGGCGATGAGTAGGGCGCTGCACGGAGCAGCAGACCCGCCTGGTCGCGTCGATACAGGGCAATACGGCCGTCGCCGCTGCCCAGCGCCGAGCAGCCGACCCATACCAGCAGGCCGGTGGCGCTGGCCATGTCCAGGAGGTCGGGAGTGAATCCGGTGACACGCTGGGGAAGAATCGTGCTGTTAAGACTGGACCAGGGCAGAGGCAGGCCCTGAAGCTGCCCGATGACCTCCAGCAAGCGGTCGGGACCCTGGCGTTCGCCCTGGATACCGTGCCAGCGGGGCAGAAAACTGCCCAGTGCCTGAGCATCCACAGGTGCGACGGTGCGGCGCAGTTTGGCGAGAGTAAGGCGCTTCAGGCGGCGGAGTACCTCCGCGTCGCACCACTCGAGCTGCGATCCGCCCGGCCTGATTTCGCCCCGCACGAGGGTTCCCGCCGCCTCGAGGATACGCAAGGCGGGCTCCACCTGCGCAGGTTGCAGACCGTAACGCACTGCGGGCTCGCGGCTTGTGAAGGGTCCCCGGTGGCGGGCGTAGCGGCGCAATAGCTGCTGCATGGCGTCTTCCACGGGGACGAGCAGGCTGTCCGGCAGGCCCGCAGGGGGCATACAGCCCAGCGCATCGCGAAACAGCGCGGCGTCCTCAGCTGCGATCCAGCGACGCTGGCCCGCTACCGTGACCGCTGCCACCCGCCGCTCCCGGGTAAGCCGGTGCAGCCAGGGCGCTGGGTCGCTCTCGCACCGCGCGGTCAGCTCCTCTGCCTCCAGATCGCCTAGGCGCCGCAGCGCATCGTGGAGCTCGTCGGCATCACGCGCCCTGAAGTCGTCAGCGGTTTGCTGAAGCTCAGCCTCGAGCTGCGTCAGGACCTGTGAATCAATGAGCTCCCGAAGCTCTGCCTGGCCGAGCAGCTCGCCGAGCAGATTGCGGTCCAGCGTCAGGGCCTGGGCCCTGCGCTCGGCGATGGGTGAGTCCTGCTCGTAGATGTAGGCCGCCACATAGGCGAATACCAGCGAGCGGGCAAACGGGGAGGCCGAACGTGTTTCCACGTCGCTGACCTGGATCTCCCGGCTGCCGATGCGGCGCAACAGCGCCCGGAGCCCCGGGACATCGAAGACGTCGCTGAGCGCCTGTCGGTAGGTCTCCAGCACCACGGGGAAGCTCTCGAACTGGCGCGCGGTTGCCAGCAGCTGTTTCGACTTCAGACGCTGCGCCCAGAGCGGGTTGCGCTGCTCCGGGCGGCGGCGGGGCAGCAGCAACGACCGCACGGCGTTCTCCCGGAAAAGCCCGGCGAACAACGCGGTGTCGCCTAGCTGCTCTGTGACCAGCTCTTCGACCTCGTCCGGATCGGGCATCAGCACCTGCAGTTCCGGGAGCTCGTCCGTGTCGGCAAAGCGAAGGACGATGCCGTCGTCGGTGTACATGACCTGGATCTCGAAGCCGGCCCGTGCCGCGAGCAGCTGTTGCAGCGCCATGGCCCAGGGCCCGTGGATGCGGGCGCCGAACGGGGTGAGGATACAGACCCGCCAGTCACCCAGCTCGTCGCGGAAGCGTTCCACCGTTATGCCGCGGTCGGTGGGCAACGTGCCGGTATGGCGCTTCTGCTCGTGGACGTAGGTGGCCAGATTGTGTGCCGCGAAGCCGTCCAGCGGCGTCTGTTCGGTAAGGTAGCTGGCTGCCGCCTCCTGAGACATGCCGCCAAGGCGGCGCGTGAAGGCTCCAAGAGCCTGGCCGAGCTCCACCGGGCGCCCGGGACCGTCTCCGCGCCAGAACGGCAGGCGTCCGGGCTCGCCCGGTGCCGGCGTGACGATGACGCGGTCTCGGGTGATCCCCTCCACATGCCAGGTGGTGGCCCCCAGGAGAATGTTGTCCCCGGCGCGCGTCTCGAAGACCATTTCCTCGTCCAGCTCGCCGATACGGGGCCCGTCTTCTCCCATGTGCACGGCATAGTTGCCCCGGTCGGGGATCGTGCCTGCGTTCATGCGCGAGACCATCGGTGCCCCGCGCCGGGCGCTCAGCACGTCCTGAGCGTGGTCCCAGCTGAGCAGCGGGCGCAGGTCGGCGAACTCTGCGGAGGGATAACGGCCCGTGAGCATGTCCAGGACGCTTTGCAGCGCCTGGTCGCTGAGCTGGCGGAATGGGTAGGCCCGGCGCACCAGCTGGGCGATCTCTGCAACGCTTCGCGCTCGGTCGCAGCACAGGGCGACGATTTGCTGGGCAAGCACATCCAGGACATTGCGGGGAGCTCTCAGGGCCTCGATGCTGCCGGCCTGCATACGCTGGGCGATGACTGCGCATTCGAGCAGGTCGCCCCGGAACTTGGGGAAAATGCGCCCCGCGCTGACTGCGCCAACCTGGTGCCCGGCACGACCGACCCGTTGCAGACCTCGCGCAACCGAGCCGGGCGACTCCACCAGCACGACCAGGTCGACAGCGCCCATGTCGATGCCCAGCTCCAGGGAGCTGGTGGCCACGATTCCGCGGATGGTGCCTCGTTTCAAGCCCTCCTCGATCTCCGTCCGCCTGCGGTGCGAGACGCTGCCATGGTGGGCAAGCACCAGCTCCTCGCCCGCCAGCTCGTTGAGGCGTTGCGAGAGGCGTTCACACAGGCCTCGACTGTTGACGAAAATGATGGTGGACCGGTTCTCGCGGATGGACTCCAGAAGCCTTGGGTAAATGGCCGGCCAGATACCCCTTTCCGTCGCAGGTGTGCCCACTTCTCTGGCGTAGAGCTCCCCCAGGATGGACCCGCCGGCCCGCTCCCGGGTATCAGCTGCGGGGATGTTCTCCATGTCCGGGACCGGCACCGTCACCTGCAGCTCGAGGGACGGCGGCTCTGACGTATCGACGACCTCCACCGGGCGCACGCCACCAAGAAAGCCGGCTATTTCGTCCAATGGACGCACAGTCGCCGACAGTCCCATGCGCTGCGGCTCCGTATCCGCCAGCTCGCTCAATCGCTCCAACGACAACAGCAGGTGCGCGCCGCGCTTCGTGGGAGCCAGGGCATGCACTTCGTCCACGATGACCGTGTGAACGCTGCGCAGTGTCTCCCGTGCCTTTGAGCCGAGCAGAAGAAACAGGGACTCGGGGGTGGTCACCAGGATGTCGGCGGGGTCCCTGGCCTGCTGGCGGCGGTCCTGCTGAGTGGTGTCACCGGTGCGCACATCCACCCGAAGCTCGCGCATGTCCGTGCCCAACCGCTCCGCCGTTCGCTGGATGCCGACCAGCGGCGCACGCAGATTGCGCTCCACGTCATACACCAGGGCCTTGAGAGGCGAGACGTAGAGCACGCGCACGCCCGCGGCCGCCTCGCTCGGCAGGCGGGTCAACTGGTCTATGCCCCAGAGAAAGGCCGCCAGGGTCTTGCCGCTTCCAGTCGGAGCAACGAGCAGGGTGTGGCTGCCCCGGGCTATGCAGCGCCAGCCCAGCTTCTGCACCGGCGTGGGCGCGGAAAAGGCGTCACGGAACCATGTCCGCGCCGGCTCACTGAAGCTCTCCAGGTCGGTCATTGCGGGTTTCGCGCAGGTGGCCGTCCGACGCCTAGACGCCTGCTGCGACCATGGACGTCTTCCGGCAGCGCCACCGGCACGACGCGCAAATCAGTGACCTATTCACACCGCCGCTGCGAACTGAGTAACGGTCCCGGCGGTCGCCGTTTCGTAGAGTAGTGCCCAGCAGTCGGCGATTGGGCAGGCTGCGGGAGAGAGATGCGATGAAAAGCGTGGTCGTCACTTATTTTATTCTCGGACTGGTGGTGAATGCCGCGGTTTGGTGGGCAATCGATGTTTGTGCCCACACAGCCTGGCCCCTGGACAGGCAGGACCCCGTGACAGGAGGGGCGCAGCGCGCGGCGGAAGCGAAGGCAACGGATTCAACAAGCCGCCTCAGCGTTCGGACCGTGATGGAAGACCCGTGTTCATCCGGACGGCGCTGACGCAGGGTGCCGGGCTCGCCGCCTTACCTCTCCGCGAGGTTCCCGTCGTGCCGATATGGGCAAACAATCTCGCCTGCCATTATCCGACCAGAGCGCGGCGCCTGCTTATTCTTTCGGGGCCTGGCGAGTCCCGTTGTGAGACAGCCGGGCCAGGCCCTCGGCCGCCAGTCGCTCGGGTAGCAAGGCGCCCTGGCGACGGGCAACGTCGACTGCGTCGGCGAAGGCGGAACGCGCCTCCTCGCCGGGCCTGCCCGCGTTCATCAGGAGCTCGCCTCGCAGCCGGTGAAGCTCCGCCAGCCACCATTCCTCGCCGGTATGCCCGGCCAGGTAGAACGCCTTTCTCAACACGGCCAGGCCGCGACCGGTTCGGCCCGCTTTGGCGTAGACTTCCGCGACCAGTGCCATCAGATAGGTGCCGCCCAGTGCGGCACCAGTGGCCCGCCAGAGTTTCAGACCGCTGCGCATTTCCGACATGCCCTCGTCTGTCCTGCCCTCTTGGGCCAGGCACCAGCCGTGCATCATCAGGCCGTGGGCGGTGAGGAATGGAAATCCCTGCTCGCTGGACAGGGCGATCGCCTGCTGTGCCCAACGCTTCGCCGCTTCAGTTTCCCGCCGGCACTGGTGGACCCGTGCCATCCAGTTCAGGGCGAATGCGAGGCTGAAAGGGTGTTCCAGCTCCCTGGCCAGTCCGAGAGACTCCCGGCTCCGGCTGACGACCCTATCGCTGTCACCGAGCAGCCAGTGGGCGATGGCCGCCCAGCTCAGGCAGGCGACCCCCGGATCCTGAAAACCCAGCATGCGGTGCCGCCGCGGGTCGTACAACGAGATGCCTTCTTCCAGATGCCCCAGGGCAGCCTCGAATTCCCCGCGATAGAACAGCACCACGCCCAAGCCGGCGTGAGCCACCATCAAGGTCTGCTGGTCCTGTTGCCGCTCTGCCAGCGCGAGTAACTGCTCCGCCAGATTCCGGGCCGTGGGTAACTCGGCACGCAACAGGTAGAAGGCCTCCAGGCCGACGAGCACCGAAGCGAGTTCCGGCGCCTCACCGACCAGCTGACATGGGTGCCGCGCGCGCCCGTAGGACCTCTCCACATCTTCAGCACCATAGCCCTTCATGGCGATCAGAGCCGGGCCCAGTGCCGTCTGCAGCTGTAGCTCCCGACGGAGGCGCTTGGGCGTCTCCGGAAGCGCCTTCAGAAGCGGCAGGCCCGTCGTCAAATGCGCGATGGCTTCCACGTGGGCCGATCGCCGCATGGCCCGCTCACCCGCCCACTGCCAGTAGCCGATTGCCTCCTGGGTCATGCCGGCCTCGGTGTAATGATGGGCGGGCAGTTCAGGCTGGGTCTCCACCAGGTCGGGAAAGCGTTCCACCAGTGCCTTGGCCACCTGCCTGTGATACTCCCGCCGGTGAGTGATCAGGACCATGACCCGGGTAGCGGGTACCTTGGTCAGCAGTCGGTCCAGCAGTTCCAGGCTGGAGTGGTCGGCCCAGTGGAGATCTTCGAAGACCAACAGCGTCGGCCGTTGTTGGGTGTCCTTGAGTAACCAGTCGACCAAGGCATCCAGGGTTTTGTCTTTGCGGCGATGGAAGCTCAAACTCAGCGCTGCATACGAGCCCTCGGGTAACCATACGGAGAGCAGCGAGGCCAGCAGCGGCAGCAGGCCGTCAGCTTGCCCGGCGTGCCCTCGAACCCCGTCTTCGAGCTCACGCAGCTTTGCCTCGGCGGAATCGTCCCGGGCTATACGGAACTGCCTGTGCAAGCCCTCCATGACCGGGTGCATGGCGCTGTGCTGGTGATAGGCTGAACAGCGAAATGTCTGCGTCCGGTGGCCTTCCTGCCCCAGCTGGCGCTCGAGTGCGCGCACCAGATGAGACTTTCCGATGCCAGGATCTCCGCTCAGCATCACCGCCTGTCCTTCGCCCTGCGCCACCTGCTGCCAGAGCGCTAGCAGGCGGGCGAGCTCTGGCTCGCGGCCGATCAGCCGCGGCGGATTCTTAGTAGGCAGGCCCGCAGGCCCGGAGCGGCGTTCTCCCCGGTCGAGCACCCGGTAGAGAGGAACGGGCTCGGCAACGCCTTTGAGCGGGCGGGAACCCAGCTCTTCACATTCCACTGTGCCTTGGGTCAGCCTGTAGGTGTCGGCGCTCACCACCACGGTGTCGGGCTCTGCAGCTGCCTCGATCCGGGCAGCCACATTGGGCGTGACGCCGAGAGCGAGTCTCTCGTTGACACCGCTGCCGATTTCTCCGACGACAGCCGGTCCGGTGTGAATACCGACCCGGGTGGCGAGCCGCAAACCCCGCTCCATCTCGAGTCGTCCGTTGAAGACGTGCATGGCCTGAACGATCCCAAGGCCGGTCAGCACGGCGCGCAGCGCGTCGTCCTCGTGAGCGCGGGGATAACCGAAGTAAACCAGAATGCCATCTCTCAGGTACTGGGCGATGTGACCATCGAAGCTCCGGATGACCTCTGCGCAGGCCATCTGATAGGCACGCACGATCTCGCGGAAATCCTCCGGATCAAGACGTCCGGAGATGGAAGTCGAGTCCACGAGGTCGCAGAACATGACGGTCAGCTGGCGCCGTTCTGCGTCCACTGGGGCGCATTGCTTCGTGTCCACGATGGGCGCTGCATCACCCAGGCCCGGTGCTTGGGTGACAACAGCAGCGGCCCCCCCGGCAGCTGCTGCGTTAATCTGGTCGGCGGTCGATGGCGACGAGACGGGTCGCCCGGGCGACGCTGCGCCTGCGGGCGTGACGTTATCGCCTGTCCAGACCAGCATCTCCCCGTCCTTGTCGCGAGCGACCTCCTTGACCCGGACTAGCTCGAACTTGAGGTCGTCCAGATAGTCGTCGTCCAGCTGGAACTGGCGCCGCAGCGCCCGGTATGAAACACGTTTCTCCTTGCGTAGCAGCGCCATCACCTGCGCCACAACCTCGTAGAACGCTGCCATCAGTATGCAATCCACGTTCCTTGGAAATGCATTCGTCCGCCGGCGCGGCTACCCGGGTGCGGCGCCAGGTGCCGGGATACGGGTGGTGCAGTGCATCGGTCGCGAGCCGAACACAGGCATGCAGGCGGCAGTGCGAGGGTAGGCCGCCACGACCGGCCTGGGCCGCGTAGGCGTCCCCACGGGTCGAGTTTACGGCGAACGCAGCGGCAAGGGAACGGCGACGGATGTGGGGCGACGGCGGCCCATGCCCGGCCGCTGCGTAGGTGATTCTCCAGGACTATCGATTCCATGCGAACAATCAATTGGATTAATGTCTGGCCGGTATCTACTCTTCCGACCCATCACGCCGATATCCGCGTGAAAACAGCACATCGCCATCAGCTCAAGACAGGAGACATTGTATGGAACTAAAAGGCAGCAAGACCGAGCAGAACCTGAAAGACGCCTTTGCGGGGGAATCGCAGGCGAATCGCCGCTATCTGTACTTCGCGGCCAAGGCGGACGTGGAAGGCTTCAACGATGTGGCCGCGGT